>CAVODA010000057.1:0-7539 GCA_963694265.1 Dehalococcoidia bacterium | reverse complement strand
GGCGGCATAATCATTGCCGTGATAATCGCCGTTGCGATGAACTTTGGAGCCTACTGGTTCTCAGATCGTATCGCATTAAAGATGACCCACGCCTCCGAGGTCACTGAGAACGACGACCCAGAACTTTTTAGTATCGTCCGGGAACAAGCCGAACGGGCCGGACTTCCAATGCCCAAGGTGTTTGAGATAGAGTCAGACGCGCCCAACGCCTTTGCCACCGGACGGAACCCCAGCCATGCCACCGTGGCAGTTACCACTGGCATACGCCGTATTTTGAACCGGCAGGAACTTGGCGGTGTATTGGCCCATGAGATGGCCCACGTGGGAAACCGAGACACCCTAATTATGGCTATGGTGGCCACCGTGGCTGGCGCTATTTCCATGCTGGCCATGTTTGCCCAGATTTCTGCCATGTTTGGCGGCATGGGCGGTCGCAGGGGCGGCGGAGGTAACATGATTGGATTGTTGGTCGTTGCGTTTGTGATGCCGCTGGCAGCAGGTCTGGTCCGAGCGGCAATCTCACGGACTAGGGAATTCCAGGCAGACGCCACCGGCGCGCATACCTCTGGAGACCCATTGGCTCTGGCCAGCGCCTTGCAGAAATTGGAACTGGCCTCTCAAACGCATCCGTTGAAAGTTGCTGAAGGAGCATCGCATCTATTCATTGTTAATCCACTCAGTGGAAAAAGTATGAGCAAGATGTTCTCCACCCACCCACCCATGGCTGAGCGGATCAGACGGCTTCAGGACATAAAACCAAACTTCTAAACTAAATGGTAAACAGATTGGCAGATAGGAAACTAAAAGGCCCGGCGATTAATCGCCGGGCCTTTTAGTTTGCCAACATTAGGCGTCAATGTGGCGTGTGCTAAGTGTGACCCCATGCTAAAATCGACAAACCTTGGGCAGTTTGGGTTTCTGTCTCGTTCATATATATGGGATTGCAGCCCGTAATAATTTAGGCATTTGTAAAAGTAGGTAGATATGGGTTGTTTAGTATCGTTGTTCCGGGCTGGAATTGCGCTGATTCTGTTTGTCGTTATATTTGTCGGGTTCCTCTCCTACCTGGCTCTAAACAACTTCTCGGACAAACTTCTTAGCGCAGATTTCTACACCAACACCCTCGCCGCTGAAGACACCTACAACCGGATCTACGACGACGTGTTGCTGGACGATGAGCTTATTGAACGAACCCAAGAATTTCTCGGTGATATCGAGGTCGTCAGCCAACAAGAGATGGTTTCTCTTCTCCGGCAGATAATGCCTCCTAGTTACATCCAATCAGAGGTGGAAGGAGCTATTGAGCGGACGATTGACTGGGTAAATGAAGACGTAGAGGAACTTAATCTATACGTTGATTTGGCAACCCCTCTAGCCAATGTTAAAACGGTCATGTTCGATTATATTGACGGCCGAATAGAGGAATTGACCGTGGAAGACCCAGGCATCAGTGGTTGCTCACCGACCTCTGCATCGGATTTGGCCGCGAGCTACGTTGGGAAATTCGAACAGATCGCTGATGGTGTAGTTCCGGAATCGGTTCCATCTTTGAAGCAGATTGACACAACGTGCCGGGCCATAATTTTTGAGCTGGCCTTTAACGACTTGGTAGCCAGCGCCGGTTTGAACGAAGCGACTTCAGCATCGCTTAGAAACGGCAAAGGCGAACTGAGAGCCCCCTTCGCTGCGGGGGACACATTGGAAGTGTTGAAGGTCTCAGCCCGATTGCTAGCCGAGCCGTTGATGGACGACGCCATTGCGCGTGTCCGAGAAGACCTGGATGGCGGTGACCGGTTTGAACTGATTAACCAGATCGCCAAGTGGGACACTGACACCACTGAAGAGCAGATCAGATCCGACCTCAATGAAGGCCGAGATTGGATATCCAAGGTCAACAACTTTGGTGATATGGCGTCGCTGATTATGGTGATTGGTGGTGCCGCTGCCATGGGCTTGGTGTTCTTCCCCAGTCTGGGAGGGATGCTGCGGTGGCCGGGAATCGCCTTGTTTATAACGGGCGGGTGCTTCTTTGTCCTGGGCAAGATTGCCGAAGCAGAAGTCCCAGACCGATTGGCTGACATTATTGAGACAGGTGCTGATAAAGTGTCTGGCGTCCCGCCAGCAGTAACCGACTTGGGCGGAGATGTACTGATTTCCTTTGGTTCTCAGTTAACCGACGGATTCGTTGGTCCATCGCTCACACTGCTGACCGTAGGAATCATCATGTTTGGAACGTCGTTCTTCTCAGTGATTCTTGGGCGGTTCATACCAATCGTCAAATAACCGGCAGTATCAAACGGACGCAAATAAAAAGAGGGCGGGATAATTCCCGCCCTCTTTTTGTTTACCCGTCTGTTTACCCGTCCTCCGGTTAACCTGTAGTTGAAACTCTAGAAAAGAGCTATCGGGCTCACCGGAGACCCGGTTACATTGCGGAGACGGAGCGGCGCTAGCGTCAACATGAACTCGTAACGGTTCCGTTGAGCGCAGGCCTCCGCCAGTTCCTCAAGGTTGGCATTGTCGATTAGCCACAGGCCCAGGGTGACCAGGCACATGGTATGTAACGGCGAGCCAATGGTGCTGTAGTGGGAAGGCCGGAAATCGTTGGAAGTGTCCGTGCCCAACATGGCGACTCCCCGCTCCTTGAACAACGGTGTGCAGGCCACCTGACAGGCGGTCATCGGCTCCCCGGCTTTGGCTGGCGGGCTGGCCAGGCGCATCTTGTAGTTGCCGGTGCGCACCAGAAGAATGTCCCCTTCCTCAATCTTGACCCCTTGGGCTTCTTCGGCCTCCAGTAGGTCTTCCGGCATCACAGGCTCGTTGGGGTCCAAGAATTCCACTCCCCGCAGTTTGGGCAGATCCAGCAGCACACCTTTGGTCACGATGCCTGAGTAGGCGGCCTCAATGGAGTGAGTCTGCGCTCCCTGTCTGGACGTGATCATGTTGGAGGGCTTGCCGTTAAAAAGCTGCCCCTTCCATGAATAATGGGACATGGCATCAATGTGGGTGATGCTCTGGCCGTGGAAGACCATGCCAATGAACTCGGCAGCGCCCCGGCGAGTGTATTGGCGTTCCTCCGAGTCCTCGTTCCGGCCCTCTCCGCTGTCGACCATGAACCGCTGCACTTGAAACGTGACATCGGCGTTCATGTCGCTGCTGATGGGGCGGGCACAGCTAACCGGGATGCCGTCTTGCACCAATGCTGCCGCCTGCAAGCGTTTCTCCGGGGTTATCAGGTTCAAACAACCAAGTTGGTCATCGTCACCCCAGCGGCCCCAGTTGCTGAGAGATTTCATCCAACCAAGCACTGTAGCCTCGTCGGGAATCTGCCTTGAAGTTGCCTGTGCCATGCGTCCGCCTCCTGATTGTGCTCGTCACTATTAAGATTGGTATTAAAAACTGATTAGTAATGCCTAGGGGTTTGGTTCTTTCGATGCAAGTACATCCCCGATGAAATCAGGGGCGCCGTTCAGGAAATCCTTGATGTCCACCGCCTTTTTCCCTTCGAGTTGGACCTTGTGCAACCCCAGGAACCCTTCGCTGGTCGCCACCGCCGCTGGAACGTCCGGGTGATCGGTTCTCACCACCGTTCCCGGTACGAATTCAGTGGAAGACGATGAGATAAGTGATACTTCAATAATTTTTAAGCCGCTGCCGTTCCAGTTAGTGAATAGTCCCGGCCAGGGGTTGAAAGCCCTCACCCGACGTTCCAACTCAACTGCGGTAAGCGACCAGTCGGCCAGACCGTCGGCGCGCTCGTACTTACGTGTGACCGATGCCAAAGCCTCGTTTTGAGGCTCTGATGTCAATTCCCTTGATTGCCATTGGGGCAGGCTTTCTTGCAGCAACTCTCCGCCCAGTCCAAAGAGCTCCGTGGTCAGGCCCTCGGCAGTCTCGTCGCCCTTCATAAAGAACTCATGCTGGGAGATCAGCGGGCCGGTGTCCATTCCTTCGTCCAGCAACATGATGGTGACGCCGGTGATTAGATCGCCATTCAAAATGGCCGTGACCACTGGAGACGGGCCCCGGTACCGAGGCAGTACTGATGGGTGAATGTTGAGGCAACCCAGTGGCGCCAAATCCAGTACCGGCTTCGGGAGCAGCTTGCCATAGGCCGCGACAACGATGACGTCAGGCTTGAGCGCAGCCAGATCGTCTTGGACCGCTTGCTGCCGGAAGTTGACTGGTTGGACCACGTTTAAGCCATGGTCAACGGCGTAATCCTTGATCGGAGACGACTGGGGCTGACGGCCTCGGCCAGCGGGTCGGTCAGGCGGAGTGTAGACGCCCACAACCTCACTGCCTTCCATGCCGACCAGACTGGCCAGAACGGGGACTGCAAATGTTGGGGTGCCCATGAAAACAAGGCGCATGGAGTCAAATTCCTATTTGGTTACGATTAATTTCGTATTAAAAACTGCGAGTCGCATGTGTGGGTCGCATGTGTGGATCTAATATCTGAAGGGGCAAATGGCTAGGTATTTCTGGTGACTAGGCTTACATAAATAGTTTTCAGGAACCGTTTATTCTCTTGACACTGAAAAATAGCCTTTGGTAAAATACAATAACCGCTTGGCGGGAATAAATGAAGGAGGTGAAGTACATGGATGATAGTTTAATGCGCAGGGGCGATGGTAGGCATCAGTCTGGACACGACGAGGTGATTGTTTCGTAGCGTTTAGCTCGAAATAAATTATCCCGTACGTCGGGCCCAGGCCAATGTCTACCATCGCCCCTTGACCCCGGTTTGTACCTAAGGGCGAGTAAAGCAACCCAGAGTTGGCCGGGCCCGTCTTTTTGCCCGGCGAATTCGTCGGTTTTTCATTTTTAGGGATTGGTTTCAAATTTGCGTTTTGACACTTATTTAGGCGTCAAAATGCCAAATAGCATGAAAGATTTAGGCGCAAGTCGTTTGACAATGAATGGCCCTCGCCGTAGAATCGCCACGCATGGGAACCGCAATGACGGTACCCAGGAGAATAGGAAATAAATGATTCGGATTCGCCTCGCCAGGATTGGCAAAAAAGGCCACCCCTCTTACAGAATAGTAGTAGCAGAGGTTACTGCACCCCGTGACGGTTCCTACTTGGAATGGATCGGGAACTACGACCCCATGGAAGATCCGCCTGTAACCACGCTGAAGAACGAGCGTGCAGCTCACTGGCTGAGCATGGGAGCAATTCCTTCTGACGCTGTCGCCCGGATAATGTCCGCGAACGGCCTGATGGAACGCACCCCCACCCAGAAGACAGCGACTAAGAAGAACCCTGATCCTGTTGCTGCAGCCCCAGTCGCAGCTGCTGCGCCTGCCGCTGCTCCAGCTCCCGCCGCTGAAGAGGCTCCCGCAGAAGAAGAATCTACCGATGAAGCGGCCGCTAAATAACAGCCTCCACCGCAATCATCGTTTTGATTGTTTCCCAGAGTACCTAAATACCCTATGAAAGAACTGATTGAGTACATAGCCCGATCTTTGGCCAGCGACCCTGATTCTGTGGTTGTCACAGAGTCCATGGAGGAAGGTCGTACAGTCTTCCGCCTTCAAGTTGCCGATGAAGACAAAGGCAAAGTGATTGGTCGGCAAGGTCGGGTTGCCCAGGCCATGCGCGTACTATTGCGCGTGGCCGCAGTTAAAGATGGCACACAAGCCGTCTTGGAAATCGTATAACTTCCTCCTTTTCCTCACCCGGCTCCTCACCGACTTCGGAATTCCATCATGTCTGATTCTTTTTCGATATCAGAACCAGAACGGACACCAACACCACCATCTGATTCCCTGATTGTCGTTGGGCGTATTCTTGGCGCCCACGGACGCGACGGTGAGATCCGAGTGCGGTCAACCAGTGATGTCCCCGACCGCTTTGAAGAAGGCCAAGTCCTCCTCTTATCCAAAGACGGGATAATCCCTGAAGAAGAGACTTACCGTATCACCAGAAGTCGGACCACTGTCATCAAAGGCAACGTTGGACTGATACTCGCTTTGCAGGGCTACCATGACCGAGACATAGCATTAAGGTTTGCCGGGTATTGGCTTTGTGTGGCACAGTCTGCGGTTCCCCCGGCAGAAGAAGGGGAATATTTCCACTACCAACTAATTGGCCTAAAAGTACGCACGATGGAAGGCGAAGAATTGGGCACTCTTGCCGAGATACTAGAAACCGGCGCCAACGATGTATACGTGGTCACCGGCGGCGAAAAAGAGTTATTGGTGCCTGCAGTGGGTAACGTAGTGCGTGAGATAGACATAGATGCCGATTTGATGGTTGTCGATTTACCTGAAGGTTTGCGCTGAAACCACTTTGACCCTCGCTTTACGCTAATGCTAGAATCGAGGCTGAATGGGCTTTTGGGAATTTTCTGAAAGTAAATCAAAACTTGTGGGAATATCGCATTGGCCATAATCGTCGATGCTGTCCCGGCTTCCCAGGAGGAATGTGCAATGTCCGGTCACTCTAAATGGTCAACGATCAAGCATCAAAAAGGCGCTACTGACGCCAAACGCGGCGTCCTATTTACCAAGATAAGCCGTGAACTGGCAATCGCCGTCAAGAACGGTGGCGGCTCCGACCCAGACATGAATTTCCATCTGAGACTGGTCTTGGATAAAGCCAAGTCCGCCAACATGCCCCAGGACAGTATCACCAGAGCAGTTAAACGCGGCTCCGGTGAGAGTGCAGAAGGCGAAACCCTTGAAGAGATCACCTATGAAGGCTACGGACCGGGCGGTGGAGCCATCCTGTTACAGGCGCTGACCACCAACCGTAACCGAACCGCATCCGATGTACGTTCAGCTTTCAGCCGAGGCGGGGGTAACCTGGGAGAGAGCGGTTGTGTTGCCTGGAACTTTGATTATCTGGGCGTTATTGGCCTGGAGATGAAAGATACCGAGCGGGGCGAAGAGCTCAGCATGATTGCCATCGACGCCGGCGCCGATGACGTAAAATTGGAAGATGAATATCTGGAGATATACACAGCCATCGACCAATTACAGAACGTACAGAAAATTCTGGCTGGTGAAGGCGTCCCACCAGAAGCTGGCCAATTCTCAATGGTTCCCAAGACCACCATTGCCCTGGGCGACAAACAACAAGAACAAACCCTACGACTTCTGGACACTCTGGAAGAACTGGACGACGTACAGAAGGCTTTCACCAACGCAGACTTCACCAGTGAAGTTCTGGAGCGTTACGGATCGGACTAGGGATTTGACTTGTGCAGCCCTAGTCGGCGGTGTTCTAGCCTCCGAGGCAGTTGGGAAATAGACGGGCGGTGTGTGATGGGAATATTGGGGATTGATCCCGGGACCTTGAAGATGGGCTACGCCGTGATTGGCGAAGGCCTCAATCCCCATGCCGATGACTATGGCGTAATCGCGCTCCCCGGTAAGATGCCGCTGGAACAGCGCCTCTACCAACTCCACACCCACATCCTGAACTTGATTGCTATCTTTAACCCCACTGCCGTTGCTGTGGAGCAACCCTTCATGGGCAAAGGCGAACGTGCCTTCCCAAATTCGGCGATGGCTGTTGGGCAGGCACAAGC
>CAVODA010000056.1:0-7656 GCA_963694265.1 Dehalococcoidia bacterium | reverse complement strand
ATGTTCCTGGAGCGAGACGCCAAGCAATGGGAAGACGACATCGCCGCCGCCAATGGTGTCGGCACGGTCTGCAAACCCGTGGAAGAATGGCTCGTCCATGAGCATGCCCTTGAGAGCAAGATGGTCATCCAAATGGACGATGCTCAATACGGCATTATGAAACAGCCCGGAGTGCAGGTGCGGCTACGGGGCACGCCTGGAGCCATCCAGTTTAGGGCGCCAACACTGGGCGAACACACCGACGAGATTCTTGCAGAGTTGAAGAAAGAAACCTCAACGCCCGCTACGCCCAAGTCAGGCAGCGAAAGCATCATGCACGCATTAGAGGGACTCAGAGTTTTGGACCTTTGTATCGTCTTGGCCGGTCCCACCTGTGGCCGCACTCTGGGCGAGTTCGGCGCGGACGTTATCAAGATTGATGATCCGTCCCGTCCCTATAACATCCCAGGCAACACTGACGTTAACCGCGGCAAACGCAGCATCCAGATCAATCTCAAAACCCCTGAGGGTTTGGCAGTTTTCTACAAACTTCTTGAAACAGCCGACATAGTGGTAGAGAACAACCGCAAGAGCAGTCTGGCTCGGTTGGGTATCAGCTTTGAACAGCTGAAGGCACGCAAGCCAGACATCATCCACGCGTCGCTCAACGCCTTTGGCTTTGACGGACCCTGGAGCGAGCGCCCCGGTTGGGAACAGTTGGCCCAAGCCACTGCCGGCATTCAAGTGCGGCGTGGCGGGCGGGATGGAATCCCCAAATTATTGCCTTACCCCATGAACGACTACGGAACCGGGTTGATGGGCGCTTATGCCGTCGCCTTGGCCGTCCACGAGCGCAACCGCACTGGCAAGGGCCAAACGGTCAATAGCGGACTGGCTCTGACTGCCGGACTACTGCAATCTCCCTACTTCCTCGACTACGAAGGCCACGAAAGGAACGAACCCGAAGGCTTGAGCGTCCGCGGTTTCGACGCCAAATCTCGCCTCTATGAAGCCGCCGACGGTTGGATGTATTTCCACTGTCCTGACGACTTTGCCTGGGGCAATCTAACCAACCTTGCTGATTTCTCAGAGTTGTCCGCCGGCGACGATGCTGCATTGACTCAGTCCATTGCCGACGTGATTTCCAGCAAGTCCATCGCAGATTGGAGCGAGCTAATCAACCCCACCGGCGTCAGCGTCATGGCCAACCGGATGGTGGCAGACTTTAGGGACGATGAAGACATCCGCAAGGCTGGATTGATCGTCAAACGCGACCATCCTGATTTTGGCCAAGCTGAACACTTGGGCAGCGTGGCCAGGCTTTCTGAGACACCAATGCGAGTTGGCCGTCCGACCCCGCTACTCGGTTCAGATACCGACGATATCCTCGTAGAAGCCGGTTATACCGGGGAGCAAATTGAGTCCATGAAGATGTCCGGCGCAGTGGTCCAGTACCAAGCCTAGGGCGTTTGTAACTTATAAGACATTTTCACACTTACAGCCCACGAAGAAACCTAGATCGCAGCAAGCTTGCTAATTGCTGCAGTGTTCGGTGCGGCTGTGGGCTACGAGCGTCGGAGTTCCGACAAACCGGCGGGACTCCGGACGCTGTCGTTGGTGGCCGTGGACTCGGCTCTCTTCACCATCATATCTACATTTATATTTGAGGCCGCAGACCAATCCAGGGTCGCCGCCCAGATAGTGACGGGCGTGGGCTTCCTGGGCGGCGGAACGATTCTTCGCAGCGAAGGCAGCATCTCCGGACTCACAACCTCGGCGACCATCTGGGCAACCGCAGCAATAGGGATGGCTGTGGGTTTGGGTCTCTACATCGCAGCCAGCGGGGGCACCGTACTGATGTTGACGATTCTCTATATTCTCGCCCCAAGTAGAAACTCCGAGGATTAATTGGGTAAGCAAAAAGAGGCCCTTCCAGCTGATGGAAGGGCCTCTTTTATTTGCCAGGAACAAATACTTACTCTATGGGGTCCAGACCCAGGGCAATCCGGCCACTGAACCGGTGCTGCTTGGGTTCTTGGATTGGATGGTACCGTGCCGCCAGGATGTCGCGGAACCGGCGCTCTAGTCCCATCCCCTTGAAGTAGGCCTGGCCGCCTGCAACAGCCATCGCCCTCTCCACAGTACTGATGGCCGCGTTGGTAGAGATGGTCTTGTGCCGGGCCATCAGGCTGGATTTCTCGACAGATGGAGGGGTATCCTCCAACGCCAATCGGACCATCTCAGCTACAGATGTTTGGGCGATAAGCAGTTGGTTTTCCATGGCCCCCACCTGGTCTTGAATCATGGTGTCCTCCCGTTTTTTGGTAGCCTGCTTTACGGCGATATCACGGGCTGACTCGGCTATCCCCAGATAGACGGACATTATCAATGAAAACCTACGGTCAGTTTTGCCCAGTTGCCAAGGCCTCCGAAATATTTGCCGAGCGCTGGACGCCCTTAATAATCCGTGAACTTCTAATGGGCAGCCGCAAATTCAGTGAGCTGGAGATTGGAATGGCCCACATTCCCCGTTCCCTGTTGACCAAGCGTCTGAGAAGCCTTGAGGATGCGGGCGTGCTCACACGCAAGATAGAAGGCAATAGCAAACGGGCAGAATACCACCTAACTGAAGCTGGGACTGAATTGCTCGGAGTAGTAACGATGCTGGGCGATTGGGGCCAAAAATGGGTCAACCACGACATTAAACCCGAGGATGTTGACCCTGCTCTATTGGTTTGGGATATGCACCGCCGAGTGAACATTGACCTGCTTCCCGAAGAAAGAGTCGTGATTCAAATAAACTTTCGAGGTGCGGCCACCGGTGAGTATTGGCTGGTGATGGAACGTCCTGAACCGTCTGTCTGCATGATCGACCCGGGGCTAGATGTAGACCTGTTTATGAACACCGACACTGTTGCCACGCACAAAGTGTGGATGGGTATGGCCGATCTGGGGGAGTGTGTGGATGACGGATTAATCGAGCTTTATGGGTTGACCGCCCATGTGGACGCCTTCCCGGATTGGTTCAAGCTGAGTATTTTCTCGGACATAGAGCCGATTTGGGCCGGTGATTAACTGATTCGCCTGATTAGTTGCCGGAGAAACTGGTGGCCAGAGAAACTCGTCTTAGGAAAAGCCTGGATTCGTATGGCAGCAGACCTTAGTGTGTGCTAAACTGACCCCTCATCTGAGCGCTAGAATGGCGTAACCTCAGGTAGAAGAGGTCTCATTGCTCCGCATCTACAACACCCTGGCAAAACGTGTTGATGAAATTCAACCGACCACTCCAGGGCTTATTGAAATGTATACCTGCGGCCCCACTGTGTACCGCGACGCCCATATTGGCAATATGCGCACCTATATCATGGCCGACTGGGTTCGTCGATCGTTGATACACAGTGGCCTTAAGGTCACCCACATCAAAAACATCACTGACGTTGGTCACATGCGCCAAGAATTGGCGGAGGCCGGCGGCGACAAGATGATTATGGCCGCCCTTGCTGAAGGCAAGACCATCGGGGAGATTGCCGACGTTTACGCCGAACGATTCTTCCGAGACGAAAAGCGGCTGAACATCTTGGAAGCAACGGTGTTCCCGTGGGCCAGCCATCATATACCAGAGATGGTGACAATCAATGAAAAACTGATTGCCAACGGGCATGCCTACGAGAAGGGTGGCAACCTTTATTTCGACGTTCCGTCGTTTGATGGCTACGGTAAACTTTCCAACAATATTGGCGGTGACCTCTTAGAAGGTGTCCGATCCGAGGCTGATCCGCTGAAACGCGACCCAAGAGATTTCACCCTCTGGAAGGCCGCAGAGCCGGGCCGCGACGTTAAATGGGACAGCCCATGGGGGGAAGGATTCCCCGGTTGGCACATAGAGTGCTCCGCCATGGCTTCCAAGTACCTGGGAGAAAGTTTCGACATCCACACCGGTGGCGTCGACAACGTTTTCCCGCACCATGAAGACGAGATTGCCCAGAGCGAAGCCGCATTTGGGCAACAACACGTAAATTACTGGGTTCATGCCCAGCACTTATTGGCCGACGGCGCCAAGATGTCCAAATCCGCCGGCAACGTTTTCCTCATTGAAGAATTGATCGACCGTGGGTTCTCCCCTCTGTCGTTCCGGTACCTCTGCATGACAGTAAGGTATCGCCACCGCATGAACTTCACGTTCACATCACTGAAGGCCGCAGAAAAAGCTCTAACGGGCTTGCGCCACCGGATTTGGCTCTGGAGCCAAGAACCAGAGGCTGTCGGTTACGCAACCGAGATTGAAGAATATCGCCGACGGTTCTGGGATACCGTCGAATCCGACTTAGACCTGCCCAGCGCCTTGGCCATGACTTGGGAGATGGTCCGCTCTGAGATACCCGGCAGGGCCAAGATGGACCTGCTACTGGAATTTGACCAGATGTTCGGCCTGGATCTAGACAAGGCCCCGGCAGAGAACGCAGTTAATGCCAACATCACAGAAACGCTGACCGTGAGGGGCGGACACCGAGACAAGTCCGACTACGCCACTGCCGACTCCCTCAGGGGTCAACTTTCCTCGGACGGATACCTGATTCAGGACACAGTCAGCGGAACCAAAGTCCGCCCAAAAACTCCATTGGAACTACGACAGGAGAAATGGGTATCAGTATCGTCATCTCGTGAGGTGGAGTCCATTTTGGACCAGCCAGCCGAACTTGATTTCACCTTCATACTGAACGCCTACGGTTACCCAAGCGACGTTAAACGTTGCATTGAAAGCATGCTCAACCATACCGGCGGCCATTCGGTTGAGGCCATTGTCATCGACAACGGCTCCACAGATGGTACCGGTGAACTTCTGGAAGAGATGCTAACCCAGCATCCGGAATTGAGGGTGGTTCACGCTGATCACGTTATCGGTGACGCCGCCAGCAAGAATATCGGACTGATGCAGAGCCGAGGCCGCAATATTGTGGTCATGGACGGTTCTGCTGAGATTACCGGGAATATTCTGGATTCCATTTCAAAAACACTGAGTGACCCCACCGTTGGCATCTATGGGCCCTGGGGCCTCAGCACCCCAGACATGCAGCATTTCCATGAAGAGGTTGACGACGGCGACGCCGATGCCATGCAGGCCTATTGCATGTCATTTCGCAGAGAAGAGGTCAACAACGTTGGTCTCATGCGGGAGTGCTTCCGTTTCTACCGAAACTTGGACATTGATTATTGCTTCCAATTCAAGGACAAGGGATTCCGGGTAGTGGCTGACTCCACTCTGCCCTTGGTCCGCCACGAACACCGTCAATGGACAGAATTGGACGACAATCAACGCGACGAGTTGAGCAGAAAGAACTTTGGTCGGTTCTTAAAGCGCTGGGGCAACCGACCTGACCTGTTAATTGCCGCCGACGCTGTTGGATTCGATAACCAGCAATTCCACCATTAGACAAACGGGAGACCAACAAGTCTGGTAAAAGTCCGGCCGGTGGACGCATTGTTTTGGTTAGTGCGGAATTGGGAGACAACGGCAACTCAAGCCGGTCTTCTGGATCATATCCCCATCTGCGATTAGTTTTTCGATGAACCGTTTTCGATTATTAGCCCTTTGAAATTCATCCAATAACCGCAATTCGCCGTTGTTCACCTAAGATGGTTACTGAATAGGTTCAATCATAACTTTAAGAGGTCGTACACTTTACATAACCAACAAGGATAATCATCTATATATTTGGTTAGTAATTGCTGATTACCTGGTCAAAACCAATACCAATCTAGGACCCGGATTCCGTCTTTAACATGCAATATTCATCAACATCTATTATGCAAATCTCTACCTTGACGCTATGCCTAGCTGGTGCTAAATTCGCTTCAAGTTCACGTATGGACGCTCTCATCCCAAGCACCGCCCCACGGAGAGCCTAACCAATGTCTGAGATTGCTGAAAGACTGTTGGCTGGCGAACAAAGGGCACTATCAAGGTTGATTACTCTCTTGGAAAAGGGAGACCCGGTAGCCGCCGAAGCAATGAAGGTGGTGGACAGGCATACCGGACACGCCTACACGGTGGGAATCACTGGTCCACCCGGCGCAGGCAAGAGCACCATTGTGGATCAGTTGACGCAACTGGTACGGCAGACAGGTTCCACGGTAGGCATCATTGCTGTCGACCCAACCAGCCCCTTTAGTGGCGGTGCCATCCTTGGTGACCGAATTCGTATGCAACGCCACTATCTGGATTCCGGCGTGTTTATCCGCAGCGTGGCAACAAGGGGACAATCAGGCGGATTACCTCGGATAGTCAAAAGCATGGTTCGCGCATTGGACGCCTCTGGTATTGACCTAATACTGGTTGAGACCGTAGGCGTTGGGCAGACCGAACTGGGAATCATCAGTGTGGCAGACTCTGTCTTGGTGGCGTTGAACCCGGAGTCGGGAGACGCGATTCAAACACTGAAAGCCGGAGTGATGGAGATTGCCGACATTTACTTGGTAAACAAGGCTGACCGTGACGGTGCCAACCAGATGGCTACGGCCATCACAGGTATGCTTCACATGGCCACCAACACTCCCAAGTGGAGCCCGCCTGTATTGTTAACCACGGCTCACACAGGGCAGGGTATTGACGAACTCTGGAACAAAATCGAGGAACACAGGGAGTTCCTAACCACTAGCGGCGAACTTAACGAACGCCGAGGTCATCAACGGAGACGCGAGTTCTTGGAAGCGGTGGAAGAGGTGTTGGCGCAGCGTCTGCGCGATAAGGTTGAAAATGACCCAGCCTTAAATGCTACTTTGGAGAAGATAGCAGCGAAAGAGACCGATCCTTACTCTGCTGCCTTAGAGTTTTTGGATTCATCTCTTTCTTCGGCAAACTGGCTCAACGCACAATAGACGGTTCCCTCAGTTTCATATTAATTTACTTTTACTCAATACTAATCGATGAGTTTGTGCGGCCAGATAACTCCACAGGACTTTCCCTGAGGATAGTTCCTCTCACGACGGGGGACAGGGAGACCAAATCATCCGATTAACGGACGTGGAGACTTTTAATGTCAATATTAGGTGTTGATTTAAGGGCATCTAAAAAGAAGCCCTCTTCCATTGCAATTTTAGATTCAGAATCCCATCTGTCCCAACTTGGCAGCTTCCTAGAAGACGATGAGCTGATTAAGCTGGTTGGAGAAATCAAGCCAGACTTGGTGGCCATTGGCGCACCCTTAAACTTGCCTTCCGGTTTCTGTTGCCTGGACAAAACCTGCGATTGCCAGTTTTCTGTGCCAAACAGAAAAGGCCGCCTGCTTGAACTTGAGCTAGCCAAGATGGGCATCAGCTGTTTTTACACCAACAAGGGTTCCATAATCCGGGACCTGATTTACCGGGGCATCCTTCTAAGTAACATGCTGAAGGAAGCCGGCCACAAAGTTATTGAAGTGTATCCCCATGCCACCAAGATGTTGCTCTTTGGCGACAAGGTGCCGCCAAAGAACAGCGCCATCAGCGTTAGCTACATGATCGGCCATCTAACGCCCCTGGTCTCGGGCATGGAAAAGCGCACCGACGACCTGGACCGTAACACCTGTGATGCGATCATAAATGCCTATACAGGGCAGCTTCACGCGCAGTCAAATACGGACATCCTCGGCGATCCGGAGGAGGGCATCCTGGTTTTGCCCAAACTACCGAACTAAACGG
>CAVODA010000055.1:0-7688 GCA_963694265.1 Dehalococcoidia bacterium | reverse complement strand
GGTGAGGTTTGGCACGAATTCATCTTGGAATCTGTAGCCGGGGCCGGCTGTTCCGGTCCCAGTGGGGTCTCCAGTCTGGATCATGAATGATGGTATGACCCGGTGAAACACTACGCCGTCATAAAATCCGTCATTAGCCAGGAAGATGAAGTTATTCACGGCGATTGGCGCCTGGCCAGGGAACAGTTCAATTTCCATGTTGCCCTGGTTGGTTTTGATCAGAGCAATGTATCGGGCAGTTGGGTCGATGGTCACCGGCGGCACTATTGAATATTGGGTAATGCGGACGCCGTTGTAATCAACAAATTGTTTAACGGGGCCGCTTCCGGATGCAGTGCCGGGATCAGATGCCAATGCGGTGGCGGAAACAGATTCTGGGTCTGGAGCTACCGTGGATTGAGGCTCCGGAGTTCCAAGAACACACGCAACTAGAGTGATTGAGATGGCAAAAAATGCTAGAAGAAATTTAATTTTCATAACCGAAAGGATAACATAGCCAAGCGTGTTAATTTAATCCCAAAAACCTGCAATTCAAGCAGAATTCAGCCAGGGTTTGGCTTGAAAATTCTGCCTGAACAGCCTGGTTGATTACCTGCCCCGCCGGCTAACCAACGGATCGATTATGACTGGCTGATCTGTTGGCGCGACTCTGTGATTCGCCTGGCGTGAACTTCCATGTGCTGGGCCAAAAAGTGATTACGCCTTCCACCGTCATGGGGTTGTTCTCACAACGGTATCCCTGTTTAGCCAAGTCACTTGCAGCAATCTCGCCGGTTGCCTTGACGGCCGACTCATTGGCAACAGCCAATGATTTGACGAGTTCATCCAAGGAATCGCCTGCGTGGTCAACCACGGCTGCGGTGCGTCGGTCGTTCTCAACGTCGCTGCGGGTGATATTGGGGTCGTCTTCCTTGGTGATCAAGACAGCCTTTTCCATCCAGAAATACTCAATCTCTGCAATGTGGGCCAGCAACTGCGCAACGGTCCATTAATCGGGAGCGGGTATCTGGCGGATCTATGCTTCTTGGACGCCTTCTATGGAGTTCATCACCGTCTGATGTGCTGCTTGGAGCAACTGCTGCAATGCGTGTGTTTGGTCTTGGTTAGTTGTCGTGAATAATTTGGAACCTGGAAAACAAAGTGTTGGGTACGTGGACTTGGTTGGTCAGACGGAGCATATCAGATGGTCAACGACAAGAGAAAGTTAGACTAAACTTTGCCCTAGTATGGTCCGTCTTCGTCGTCGTCGTAATCGTCCCAAAGGTCCGGATCTTCCCATGGTTGCAGTCCTTCTTCCGGGTCACCCGCCGGCCGGAGCTTATTGGCCACGTATTGGATTGAAACCAGAGCTAAGACCAGCAAGACCAGCCCGCCCAACAGCCAGCTATTGAAGAATAATATAGCGTCGGGTCGTTCAGTTTGTTGGTTAAAGCCGCCAGGTGCTGAAGGCGCCGGAGCCCGCGCGCCGCTGGACTCCCCTGCCCAACGGGCGTCCAGGCCATCAACGTCAAACCCGTAGACCTCAATCAATGCGGCATCCATGGTGCTGCCGTTGGCCAGGTGGCCAAGGAATCTCTGGAAACTGGGCTCGCCAAAATCATTGACCATGAAGGCCACAACACTCAGAGACTTCTGGTAGAAAGAGCCAATGCTGTGGGGTGTGCCGGTTACCGTGTTCATCGCCCGGAGCGGGTTGGTCCTTGAGTCTAGACTTCCGCCGCTGAAGACCTTTACGGTCGGGTCCATATAACTCGCGAATCCTTCATCCAGCCAGGAAGGAATCAGCTGGGCGTTGTTCCCCATCGCCTGGCTCAACAACAAATGGGTGGTCTCGTGGACAATCAGCCCCCGGTCCATCCCCAACCCCAAGAATAAACTACGGCTGGGGAAGGCAAATCCCTGGAATATCTGCTGCTCTGTGGTGGTGCGGCTTTGCTGCGGAAACGCGTCCAGCGTGTGTGATCGCCTGGCGTAAATCACACCTTTGATCTCATTGGTCTGGTCAAGTTTCAGTAGTCGTTGGAGACGCTCCAGGTCGGCTTCTAGGCTTTTGGCCACGGACCTAACCCTGGATGCAGGCTGGTCATAATATTGGAGGGTTAGAGGGCCAATTTTGACCTCGTTCCAGTCAAACCGAGTGTCGGTGTATTCGACAACGGTGGCATAGGTACGCAGGATATTGCCCTGGGAGTCTGTGATCTCGTAGTAGTACTCCACCTCCGTGCCGGGAGGCAGGTAGCTTGACACTTCTCCCGTTAGATTCAGGCTGGCGGTAATCCGGTTGGAAGGTATAAAACTGGGATAGGCGTAGGCCCAGACCCGACTGCCGACGGTGCGGTAAAAGAGCCGGACTTCCACAATTTTGTCGTCGCCTTGGGCCGTCACTGAAAGGTCTAAATTGCCGGGAAAATCAACCTCTTCATTTGTTTCGATGACTTCAATACTGCCACCGGCGGCAAACAAGCCAGAGGCTGGCGAGAAGACAACAAGGAATACGGCCAGCAATGCCGCAGTCATGAGTAGCAGAATCGCTCGCCGGATGGTCGTATTCGTGTTTGGAGATGCCGATAGAGGGTTGATGATGAAGTGTACCGGTGGCATCTGGCTGTATCAGATACCACTTGCCGAAGGTTATTTAGCCATTAACAGGGTTGGCTTGATAAAGTATACGTTCATATCCTACTAATGGCTCTGCCAACTTGGCTAGTTGATGGCCTGTTCCATGTCTAACAATGACTGCTTGCGGTCCAGCCCCCAACTGTAGCCGCCCAACCCGCCGTCTTTGCGCAGTACCCGGTGGCAGGGCACCACTAGGGCTACCGGGTTGGCCCCGCAAGCTGTGCCCACTGCGCGGGAAGCGTTGCCCTTGCCCATGGTCTCAGCCACCTGCTGGTAGGTGCGGGTCTCTCCGTAGGGAATCTCCCGCAACGCCTGCCATACCTGCTGCTGAAAGGCGGTGGCTTGAATGTCTATTGGCAGGTCCAGACCGGTCTTCTCTCCGTCCAGGTAAGAGAGTATCTCAGCAGTCCAGATGGCCAGGTGCCCTCCGTCTTGTTGGTGAGTGGCCGACGGAAATTCTGCCTGCAGGTTTTCTTTTAGATCCGCATCTGAGTTGCCCAGTTTCACCGAGCAGACGCCCTTGTCCGTGGCGGCAACTAGCAGCCGCCCCATTGGACATGTCACCAGGGTGTGATAAATGTTCATGCCCTGTCCTCCCTTGCTGTAGGTGCCGGGGCTCATGCCCAGCTGTTTTTCTGAATTCTCGTACAATCTGCTGGACGAGCTGAACCCAGATTCGTAGAGTGCAGTGGTGATGCTTTGACCACCCTTGATCATGGCTTTGAACCGGTCCAGACGCCAGGCCGATGCGTACTGGCGGGGCGTGACTCCGGTGGTCTCTTTGAACACCCTCTGCAGATGCGACGGGCTGCTCCCAACTGCTTGGCCCAATTCAGCGAGGGTGGGCACCGAGTTTGTCCGGCCGGATTGTTCACCAGATTGTTTAATCATATCTGGCCGTTCTTGCATGTACTTGCACACTTTCCGGACCAGACTAGCGTTGGGGGACTCTTGATCTGGCAAGCAGCGCTTGCAGGCTCGGTAGCCGGCGGATTCCGCCTGGGCTGATCTGTCAAAGAAGGCAACGTTGTGGGGCAATGGTCTACGGCTGGGGCAGGTGGGCCGACAATAGATACCGGTGGAAGTAACCGCGTACACAAACTGACCGTCGGACTTGGTGTCGCGGCTCAGCACGGCCTGCCACATCTTGTCGTTGGAGAGAGCCATGGATTTTTCGCCGGGGAGTTTTTCAGCGACCATATTCACGTCCTGCCCCCGTTAAGCTTGGCCGGTTGGCCCGTTTCCAATTATTGCTCGACTGGTGCTTGGGCTTTTGATTTCAAGTTCTGGGACGTTGTCAGAATACCTCAATCGTTATGGCGGTTCTATCCAGTTCTTGCTCTCAAAGTCGGACACGTAAAAGAGTCGGGTAAAACCAAAGAGAGGGCCGTTACTCGAGACCCTCTCTTGCTTGGTTGTTTAACTGTGGTTTTCTGTTAGACGTTTTTTGTCTGCCGTTCTTGCCGTTCTTGCGGTGATGCCGTTATTGAATTTGGGCTATGAAAACGTGGGCTGCGCCGGTGTTGGTTCCCTTTTGGAAATCTCCGGGCGCTCCGGCCACTAAATCGTTGCCGCTTATGGAAATAGATGTGCCCAACTTGTGTTCGACCGCCGCACTAGTTGCGGTCAGTTTGGCCTGCTCAGACCAGGATGAGCCACTCCGCTTGTAGGTGTACAAAGCTCCGGCGTCAGCTTCTTTGACTGCATTACCAAATGCCCCAATGGCCACCGTGTTATTGCTCACGGAAACAGACCAGCCAAAGTTGTTGGTTGTGATGGCGTCACTGGCGGTGAGTTTTGTCTGCTCTGACCAATTCCCTTCGGTGCGTAGGAAAACGTAGGCTGCTCCGGTATTGGCGCCATTGGCAGCATTGCCAGGTGCTCCAACGGTCATCGTGGCTCCGGAAAGAGCCACAGACCGCCCAAATGTGTGTTCGAATGCGGCGTCACTGGCGGTGAGGCGGGCCTGTTGCTCCCAAACTCCGCCGGTTCTGGCACTGCTGGCCTCGTCATTCAATGCCCCCGCTGCTGCCGTGTCATCTTCAATGGCAACTGACCAGCCAAACATGCTGTTTACTGATTGGTCAGTCCCGGTTAGCTTGGTCTGCTCAGTCCAGGTCTCACCGGTGCGTGTGAACACGTAGGCCGCCCCAGAATCAGTGCCCATTGGGGTGTCACCGGCGGCCCCAAGGACCACAGTGTCGCCACTGAGCCCCACTGATTGGCCAAGCAAGTCTCCTGGCCCAGTGTCATCGCCAATCAATTTGGCTTGCTCGGTCCACGCGCCGTCGGCACGGGTGAATACCACTGCCGCCCCGGCATTGGTGCCTTTATCAAAGTCGGCATGCACAGAGGCTACAACTGTGTCGCCGTCGATGGCCACGTCGGTACCAAACAGTTTGCCCGAAGCCGAATCACTGGAAGCCAGCTTGATGGAAGCTGATCCGGCGACAAAGGTATAAACCGGTACCGGGGTCGGTGTTGCTGTTGGCACCGGAGCGGGCGTGGGTGCGGGTACCGGTGTAGCCGTCGGCACTGCAGTAGCTGTAGGCACCGGTATGGCAGTTGGCGTTGGCGTTGCCACCGGCGTCCTTGTGGGTGTTGGAGTGGGCGCAGGTCTAGGAGTCGCGGTTGCCTGCGGAACGCGGGCCGGCGTGGTCGTTGCGACCGGGGCTGTAGTTGCAGTTGGAATCCTGGTGGGCCCTGGCGGATTGGTCGGACTGGCAGTCGCTATGGGTGCCAAAGTTGGCGTTGGCAGCGCGGTTAGGCCGGGCGCAGCCACTGCTGTGGGAACGGGTTCCACAGTGATGGTGGGAGTCGGTTGACCTTGAGTTCCATCGTCCCCGGTGCAGGCCGCAAGAATCAAAAGGCTCACACTCAGTGCGATCAGTTTCATATCCGTTCCTCTGTAGTAATTGCGGGGGGGCAATCACGACAAAAATAAACAGCAATCACCTGGTAAGAATTATAGATGGCCCACACCTTAGGTCAAGCAGGTTTGAGCGTTCTGTTGCCTAGAAACAAGCCATGCCAGGCACATATTTAAACAAAGGTTAATTAAAAATAAGGATAGTGACCTGCGGTCGTTGTTATATCGTACATACGTTCTATATAATTCGTGCCACCAAGAAAATAGCTTTATAAAAAGGCCGGAACCAGTCTCAATATCAGCCTTGATTCCCGGAAAATTAGAGCAATGACCGATCGTTCAATAGCCTGCATGTTAATTACCCACCTTCCGGTGAAAGCGGAAATTCGCCGCTATCCCCAGTTGCGAGGAAAACCGGTAATCATCACCGAGAGTTACGGTTCCAAGGACCTGGTGCTAGATAGCTCAGCGGAAGCCCTTGGGGTGCGTTCTGGCATGCCGCTTGCGGAGGCTATGTCCCAGTGCAAAGAGGCTTCTTTGATCCAGGCTGATGCTCCCTATTACAACGGGATGTTCAACAAGCTGATCAGAGCCCTGGAACTGCGCAGCCCAGTGGTGGAAAAAGATGGACTGGGTTGTGCCTATGTGGGTCTGGAAGGCTTGAATCTTATGTACGGAGGCGAGGCTCGGGTCATTGCCTCGCTGTTGCAAACGGCACCCACGGAGTTCAATCCCCGGGTTGGCGTGGCAGGAGGGAAATTCCCGGCCTACATTGCTGCAGTGACCACCAAGGGAGGGCGCGCAACCAAGGTGCCCCATGACTCCGAAGGTATGGCCGCCTTTTTGAAGGGGCTATCCATTGGCTTGCTGCCACTGTCTTGGGCCAACAAAGCCCGGCTGCACCGATTTGGCATCCACACTTTAGACCAACTGTCAGCCCTGCCAGAGGGCGCAGTCCAAGCCCAACTGGGCGCTGCGGGGCGGCGGGCTTGGCTGCTGGCCTGCGGGGTTGATGACAGCCCACTGGTGGCCCAAGAGCCAGAACAGATCGTGGAAGAGTCACTTACATTCCCATCGCCGACCATCACTTGGACTCCGATTCTGACGGCTCTGAGCACTCTGTTGGGACGAGCCTTTGCCCGGCCGGAGATTGGCGGCCGCTACGTGCGCACTGCCACCATTGAAAGCCATGTGTACCGGCAGTCTCCCTGGGTAAAGCGATTTGGGTTCAAAGAAGCGATGGGCAGCAGAGAGCGGACCCTGTTCGCTCTGAAAAGCCGGTTGGACAGTGTGACTTTGCCCGGACCACTGGAAGATATGAAACTGACCCTGACCGGGTTCACTGGTGAGTCTGGCATCCAGGCTAACCTGTTCTCCGACGTTCGTAAGCAGGAACAGTTGAAGGAGATGATGCGCCAATTGGAATCCCTGCTGGGCGGCAAACCACCCATCTACCAGATGAAGGAGGTGGAGCCGTGGTCGCGCATACCAGAAAGACGCCAAGCGCTGGTTCCATTCGATCCATGACCTCTCGCGCCGAAAATGCTAAGGCCGAAAATTCTCAGGCTGCAAAACCCGCTGACCCAAAAACTACGCCCGCAGCCCCTGGGGCTGTAAATAAGAGTGTCCAGAGTGTCCAGAGTGTGCAGTTTCGCTCGCTGAACGTCCCGGTCCCGATAGACGTTGTTGAGAACACCTCAGAGCGACCGGTCTCCGTGACACTGCCGCCCTCCAGTTCTAGCCGGTCGACTCGTTCCCGTCGACTGGCATCAGAACCTCAGACCTTGGCCTTAACCAGCCTGGCTGTCACCGCAATAAATGACCTATGGCAGGTGGACGATGAATGGTGGCGAGAACGCCCCATATCCCGCCGCTACTACCAAATAACCACCCTGAACCCGCTTAGCCAAGACGAACGGCGCCTAACCATCTTCCGAGACCAATTGAACGCCCAGTGGTACTGGCAGAAGGGAGGGTAGTAGGTGGTCAGCGGTCAGTGCCAACCACAGTATCTGTCATTCTGAGCCAGCCGCAGCGGCGAAGAATCTGCTGTGCTCTGGTGGGGAAACTAGCGACCTTTCGTAAAGTGGGTAGGGGGATTTCCCCCTCGCAGAAACCAACCCAAAAGC
This sequence comes from Dehalococcoidia bacterium, assembly GCA_963694265.1. Taxonomy (GTDB): domain Bacteria; phylum Chloroflexota; class Dehalococcoidia; order Lucifugimonadales; family UBA3495; genus UBA9611. The sequence goes on along the minus strand of CAVODA010000055.1, from coordinate 71 downwards.
TGACCACTAACCGTTGATAGCTGCCAACTAACCTATGTACGCAGAACTTCATTGCCACAGTAACTATTCTT
>CAVODA010000054.1:0-7813 GCA_963694265.1 Dehalococcoidia bacterium | reverse complement strand
AGAGATCGAGTCTGACATGCGTGGCGGTACCCCGCCGATGAGCCGTTTATTGCAGGGTGAGGTCGGCAGCGGTAAGACCGTGGTCGCCCTATCATCGTTATTGTCGGTGGCGGCCGCTGGGTACCAAGGGGCAATGATGGTGCCGACTGAGGTACTGGCAGAACAGCATTTTCTAAGCATCGGAAACCTGCTCAGTGGTCTGCCTCGCCCAGTGCAAGAACCCCATCTGCTAACGGTCTACCTGGAGCACATGGACCGGCCCATCTCCATTGGCCTGCTGACCGGCAGCTCCAAGGCCGCGGTGAAACGGGAGCTGGCCAAGAGAGCAGCAGACGGCACGCTGGACATATTGGTGGGCACTCAGGCGTTGATTCAAGAAGGCATATCCATCCCCAAGCTGGCATTGGCCGTGGCGGACGAGCAGCACCGGTTTGGCGTAAATCAACGTTCGGCCCTGCAGGAAAGAGGCAACGAGAACTCCCACACGCTGATTATGTCGGCCACGCCCATACCAAGGACGTTGTCCCTGACAATCTTTGGTGACCTGGACATCTCCACCATCGATGAAATGCCGGCTGGGAGACAGGAAGTAGCCACCAAGTGGTTGAAACCGGAGCAGCGGAGCACCGCCTACGACTTCATCCGCAAGCAGGTGGAAGAAGGTAGACAGGCGTTTGTGGTCTGCCCGTTGGTCGACGAGTCTGAGACTATTGAGTCGAAAGCCGCAACGGAAGAATATCAAAAACTTTCTGAAGACATCTTCCCTGACCTATCACTGGGCCTACTGCACGGACGCATGCCTCCCAAGGAAAAAGAAAAGGTCATGCGCCAATTCAGGGACGGCGAGTTGGACATCTTGGTTACCACTCCGGTGGTTGAGGTGGGCATTGACGTTGCCAACGCCACGGTGATGATGATTGACGGCGCTGACCGCTTTGGCCTGGCACAACTACACCAGTTTCGCGGCCGGGTTGGACGGGGCGAGCACAAGAGCTATTGCATGCTGCTGTCCGACTCTGCTTCTGAAACCGCTAAAGAGCGTCTGTCTGCTTTAGCCCGCATTCATGATGGTTTCCAACTGGCCGAGGTCGACTTGGAACTGCGGGGGCCTGGAGACTTTTTTGGCACTCGCCAGAGCGGCCTACCAAGTTTGAAGATGGCCCACATCACCGACCGCGAATTATTGGAGATGGCCAGGGACGAAGCGACAAAACTGATGGAAGACGATCCCGACCTAAAAGCACCTGAGCACGCGGCCATTTCTGCCCAGGTAGCCCGGTTTGTTGACCGAGCCAGCGCCAACGTAGCCTAATCTTTTTAGAAATATCTAGCTTGCTCATTTCAAATCTTCCTCTGATTTGGCCTGGCGATTTGTAGCTGGTTTTTCCCCTTTCCCTCTTAACCATTCCGTATTACCAATATGCGAATGGCGAATTCCGTTACGGCATGATCCCGAAACCAAGTTGTTAAGCGGCGGCTGATTTCACTGCCTTGCGATACTTGAATAAGGCCGGTTCCACGTACGCGCTGGGAGAAGTCAGCGCATCGTCTATTATCTGCAACACCGCGCAGATTGCCGGTTCTTGCAGCAGGCCAGCCCGTTTTTCCTCAGTATCGGTCATTGGTATGTAACCAGCCTGTCCGGTGTTCTGTTGGTCCAAGATTTCGGTCGCTTTTTTGACCGCCGCTTCAATCTCCGCCTGGCTGACCACTTCGTGAAGTTTCCAGTTGGCGATTATCGCGCCGTCGATCCTCTCAGTGGCCCGGTCTTTCATTTCTTCAACTTGGTTGAAGTTGGGAACGCCACTACAACCAATACCTCTGTGAACCCAGGGTTCTACATAGGCGACCATGCTGTGGGCGTAGCTGAGCAGCAGCGTTTCTTTTGCTTCAGCGTCGGCCAGTTTTTCGCGCTTTAATACGGGGAAGGTCAGCAGGTCCTGCCTGGATATTTCCGGTGACGGCGAATCTTCCATCACTCTTTGCACCTGGTCAACATCAATCATGTGATAGTGCATGGAATGTAGATGGCTGGGGTTTGGTGCGGGCACCCAGGCGGTATTCCCACCACTCTTGGGATGGTTGATCTTGTTATCCATCATTTCAACCATGGCCCGGTTCTTGACCTGCATCCCTTTGCCAATCTTTCCCTGGGTGTGGACGCCAGCCCTGAGGCTCACATCTACGTTGTGCAGTTCGTAGCTGGTATTGAAAACGGACGCTGTGAGATCGTCTCGCAAATCAACAGGCCCCGCGTGAGTCTGCACCCGTATCTGAGAGCCGGTGCGGTCCAGGAAGCCAGTATTGGTGAAAAACACCCGGCTCTGCGCGGCCTTGAGTGATTCTGCTAGTTGCAGCGTCATCCCAAGTTCTTCATTCATTATTCCCAGGAGAATGGTGTTTTTGGCCAAGCTCAGGCTTTCTTCCACTGCCTCAAAGAAGCGGACCTGCTCGGTCACTTCTTCTGACGTCTGTAACTTGGGCGTAACCTGGTAGACAAACTCTTTTTTGCTGTTGGGCCCCCTTGTTGGGACGTCGCCTGAATCAAGGGAACCGGTTGACCCTTTGTCATGAGTGGTGGCGATCAAAGTGGTCAGCAGAACGCCAAGAATCCTCTCGGAAACGTCTTGCCCGTCCACCTTCACCATGTCGGTATACATATGCAGCGATACATTGCGAACAGACATCAAGCTGGTGCCTTTGGCGGTCTGAGGCGTGCCGTCAACTCCAATGAAATTGATGTCTGAGTTCATCATTTTCAACGCGCCACGGGAACTCTGTGCCTGGATATCGCCGCGAATCAGCCCCAGGTAATTCCGTAATGCCTGGACCATGTCCTCGCCATCGACGATGGCAACTGCATCTTCGAAGTCGACGATGTTGGTCACCGCTGATTCAACGATCAAATCTCTGAATTGCCCGTTTTCTTTATTGACCGTTCCACCTTCATAAAGCTGGAACTGAATCTTAAGATTATTGTCGTCAAGGAAGAATTCGGTCAGCTGATCGCCGTCTTGATTGAACCCGATGAACTTGTCAGGATCTTGCAAACCAACCACCGTGCCGTCGTTTGTACGGGCCTGGAGTGCCTGTTTCCCGGCGGAACCGAGGCTAACAAAATAGGAAACAAAATCATTGAACCCAAAGCCTTTCCCCCACTGGGCCACATCTGAACTGAGGTATTCATTGGTCCGGTCTACCACCATTTGCAGGCGTTCGTCCCGGCTCGACTCGCGGTCAATCTCCGGATTTATATCACTGAGAAAGTAGGCATCATAGAGGCTGCCCCATCTGGCGTTGGCCCCGCCGACCGCCATACTGGCAATGTTCACTGGAGTAACCAGTTCCGGGCCGTTCTGAGACATTTCCAAATCAAGTTCCGGAGTGGTCATACTGAAGTCAGTAGCGCTGCCCTGGCCCGGCTCTGCGTCCAGATAACCTTCGGCTACCAGAAACTGCCCCAGGTCTGACGCGTCTTGGGCGGCTGAATCAAGTGTCGGCTCCCAACCAGCCTTTCGCTTGGCCAGGTAGTACTCATCTATTTTGGACTGCTTGGAAGTGCGCTTTTCTAAGAGTTCCAAATTTCGGGGGCCAAATTTCTGCACCAGATCCCCAAGTATGCCGAACACTTCATCCGCCGTCTTTCCCGTGCCTGAAACAAGCTCGTCCCTGACGAAGTTATATAGGGCGTCGTCGATCTCCACCGACTTTCCAGATGCCAGGGTTATTGTGGTCATACTTGGCTCCGATTTATTTGTTCAGACTGTTCGCTCTAATTGACGGTTCTAGCCGTTGGTCCGCTCAAATTCCTTCATGAACGACACCAACGTTTCCACACCCTCTTTCGGGAAGGCGTTATAGATCGAAGCTCTGATGCCACCAACGGAGCGGTGGCCTTTCAGCTCAACCAGTCCTTCAGCCGTGGCTTCAGTTGCGAACTGTGCCTCTAGTTCCGGGTTTGGCAGGTTGAAAGTGATATTCATGCGAGAGCGGTTCCCCTGTAGAGCATGCCCTCTATAGAACTCCGTCGCATCCAGTTGGTCGTAGAGTATTTGGGCCTTGTCTTCGTTCTGGGCTGCCATCTTTTCCAGACCGCCCTGATCCGCCAGCCATTTAACCACCAGACCAAGGATGTAGATGGAGAACACTGGGGGAGTGTTATAGGCGGAGTGTCCTTTGGAGTGGGTGTTGTAATTCAGCATTGCCGGGAGGGTCTCCGGGCTTCGAGACAACAGGTCATCGCGAATCAACACTAGGGTGACGCCAGCCGCGCCCAGATTTTTCTGTGCGCCAGCGTAGATCAGACCGTATTTTGATACATCAATTGGTTTGCTGAAGATGTTGGAAGAAAGGTCCGCCACCAAAGGCACATTGCCAACTTCAGGTTCTGTTGGCCATTCCGTGCCGTAGATGGTGTTGTTACCGGTGAAGTGAACGTAGGCGGCATCCGGATCTAGGGTCATCTCGTCCGCAGTGGGCACTCGGTCATGGTTCCGGTCTGCAGTTGAACCGGCCACTCGAACGTCGCCGACTTTTTGCGCATCTTGTAGGGCCAAGTTAGCAAAACTGCCGGTAACCAGATGGTCGGCATGGCCGCCGGGGGTTAACAGGTTCATGGGAACCATGGAGAATTGCAGTGAAGCTCCGCCTTGGAGAAACATAATATGGTAGTTGTCTGGTATTCCGGCCAGTGCGCGGATGTTCTCCTCTGCGCTCTCAATAATCCCCTGGACCGGCTTTGATCGGTGGCTCATCTCCAACAGAGACATTCCCGAACCAGGGAACGAGACCAAGTCTTTCTGCGCTTCCAGAAGCACCGGTGCAGGCAGAGTGGCGGGGCCTGCAGCAAAGTTATAGATAGTCATTGAAAACTCTTTCGCGCCGGTGATGTTTTATCCAGCGCCTTGAATTGTAGATTCTGTCGCCAAGCAACAATTTATGCTAGCCGACCCAGAATACTTTGGCAAATTACTCCAATCCGTCAGGCAGGCGTCTGGGAAGGAACCAGAGGTGTTGATTAATGGGGTTTTCAAGCTGGTTTTACTAAGTGATAAACCAACGGGCCATCTCGGTTGGGTAGATTGGATAGGTTGTCTGGGCTGAATAGATAGCCTAGGTTGGTTATTTGAACCGGTAGCCCACGTTCCAGATGGTCTCCACGAAAACCCGATCGGTGTCCTCCACCTTGGAGCGGAGCCGCCGAATATGAACGTCCACCGTCCGAGTGCCGCCCAGGTAGTCGTAGCCCCATATCTGACTAAGCAACGCCTCTCTGGTGTAGACCCGACCGGGGTTAGAGGCCAGCAGCACCAGCAGTTGGAACTCTTTATATGTCAAAGCCACTCGACGCCCAGCCACGTTAACTTCGTACCGTTCCAGGTCAATCGAAAGATCTCCAACACGGAGTAACTTTGGTCCAGCAGGGCCGCTAATACGGTACATGGCCAGTTTTACCCGCGTGGTTAGCTCGGCTTCGGATACCGGGCTGATCACAACTTCGTCGGAGTTCAAAGACACGTCATAATCCCCAAAAGCATCTCTGGGCACCGATACTAAAACCGGGAGTTTACGTTTGTGGCACTCTTCAACAAGATGTCGAACGTCCAATTGTTCCAGGGAAGATAAATCCAACAGCACGGCATCTGTAGGGGTACTGCCGTTATCGTCTATCTGTTCCAGTTCCACGCCAATCCGACACGACATACCAGCGCGGTCGATGGTGTCCGCCAGTCCGATGGGTACGCCTCCCTGGTTGGTCAATATAAATAGATGATACAAGCTGTGGCCCGATACTCCCCGGTGCTTTTAGATTGCCAGCAAAAGTATAACAAACAGATTCACTCACGCAGGCACATTTTGGTCTAGTTATATCAATCTGACACAAAGACCATCCACGATGATTGACGCTAAACTGGGGCGGAACTATCATGGCGATAGTACAGTTCAGGCATCTTATTTACGGTTGTTTGGTGATTCGAGATCGAATCAGGAGGAAGTGAAGCTATGGCCACTCAGACCATCGTCGGCACAGTCCAGGAAGTACGCCAGCAGATTCGTTCCAACGCTTGGCGCGGCATCACCTCTGGAGTCGCTCCTGGCCACGTTCAAGCCAACCTGGCGATTCTACCCAAAGACTTGGCCTTTGATTTCCTACTGTTCTGCCAACGCAACCCAAAGCCCTGCCCGTTGCTGGAAGTGATTGAACCTGGGCAGATTGAGCCGGTAATCACCTCTGCCGGAGCTGACATCAGGACCGACGCCACTGGCTACCGCATCTACGAGAATGGAGTGTTGACGGCCGAGGTAGACACCATCGAAGATTACTGGCGTGACGATCTAGTCTCGTTTTTGCTCGGCTGCAGCTTCTCTTTTGAGGCGGCAATGGTCGACGCTGGAATTCCGCTGCGCCACCAACAGACCGGCAACAACGTGGCAATGTACATCACCAACATACCCACCACGCCAGCCGGCATCTTCTCTGGCCCAATGGTGGTCAGCATGCGGCCGATAAAGCGAAGCCAAGTTGTCCGGGCAGTACAGGTGACCTCCCGGTTCCCAGCCACCCACGGAGCGCCCATCCACATTGGCACTCCCCACGACATTGGCATAATGGATATTTCCAAGCCCGACTTTGGCGACGCAGTAGAAATCAAAGACGACGAAGAACCGGTGTTCTGGGCTTGTGGAGTAACGCCACAAGCGGTGGCTTTGAACTGCAAACCGCCGCTCATGATCACACACGCCCCCGGCAAGATGTTTATCACCAACCAACGGGACGCTGACTACGCAGTTCTATAAGCAATCAATTAAGCAACCGGTCTTGAGGATTAGGAATTGGTAGAAACAGGCGCTTTGGAAGAGACAATCGAAGATATTATCCTGTCGCAGGACAAGCGGGGCATGCTTGCCCTGCGTCCTTATCTTCCCGACGACTATTGTTCGCAGGCAGCCCAGTTCATCATGGACAACCCTGGCGACGTCATCATCGTCACCGGTTTCTACGTTGTGATGGCTGGGAAGCCAGAGACCGACGGGCCGTCCGGGGCCATTGCCATTGGCGAGGCGCTCAAAGCGTTGGGTCGCAAGGTCACCTACGTCAGCGACGAGTACACCACACCGGTGCTGCGCAAATTCGGGAACGGGTCCGATGTCATAGATTTCCCGATTGATACCGTTATGCCCAGCAAGAAACACGCCAAGGCCATCTTGGAGCAGGTTAAGCCATCGCTGCTGATTTCCATTGAACGTTGCGGTCGGACCAGAGAAGACACTTACCTGAACATGCGCTACGTCGACATCTCGCCTCACACCGCCCGGTTGGATTACCTCTTTGACTCTGATGTTCCTTCCGTAGGCATTGGAGACGGCGGCAACGAAATTGGCATGGGCAACCTGGCCGAGGTAATACCCCAGGTTGACTCCTTGCCGGATTATCCGGCGGTGAACCAGGTTGACCGCTTAGTGATTGCCAGTGTGTCCAATTGGGGCGGCTACGGCCTTGTGGCGGCGTTGTCACGCATCGCGGGCCAGAACCTCCTGCCGTCGGTTGAGTCAGAGACGGCCATGCTGCACGGCATGATCGAATCAGGGGTCGTCGATGGCACCACCGGAGATTCCGTGCCCACAGTGGACAACTTCTCCGCCGAGGAAAACGGAGCGCTGCTAACTCGACTGCACCGGGCAGTTGAGTCCAAGTAGCCTCGCAGTCCTCCTAATCACCATTCTTCAGCCTTTTTCTAATTAATTAGCCCCCGTGTATCGCCTCGAGTCCTGCTAACCTGGCTGATGTTGCCGAAGTTCTTTCCAATTTCTG
>CAVODA010000053.1:0-7819 GCA_963694265.1 Dehalococcoidia bacterium | reverse complement strand
GTAATCACTAGAATTTTCTTGGGGGATTCATCCATATGCCTGAGGCCTCCTCCGGTCTCTGATACCGGCGGTAGTCGAGGTTAATCTCGGCCATGGCTAGTATCAACTTGTTCAGAATCAATATTACGAATTACGAAGAATAATTACTGGAGTGATATAGGTTTAAGTCCAGTTTTAATGGTGTTTTGCTAAATTGCAGTAGAATATGAGAGCGTTGTTGACGGCAGTAAACTCTGCTACAATCGGCCAAAGCTTGTGATAATGTCTCCATGCACGGCAATGGAGCCGTTGGCACGTTCATTCTCCACTCACTGGGCATGGCGGCGTCGAATTCCGTCAGATTGCGCGCCACACGTTCAGTTCTAGAGTTTACCAGCCTGGAAGACCCCATTGCCAGTCGTTAACTATACAAACAACCACAATACCGCGCTGGTCGAATTCGTCGCCAGCCACAACAGCACAACCAGCGAACTTCATGAACTCTGTCGCAGCACTTTTCGATACGTCCTGGGACAACCAGGGCTCGTGCCTTTGGAAAATTGTTTGGTCTTGGAGCAAGACGGTCAGATAAGAGGCCTTGCTCTGGTTTACCGCGAGTTCCCCATCAGTCGTTCTGTAATCGAGGTGATGATCTCACCGGAGTTAGCCGGAGGGCCTGATGAACTGGAGATTCTCCAACAAGCAGTGGCCTTGGCCAAGGCGGAGCACCTCAGCGTGGCTCACGTATGCGTCATGCCCGGAACCGAGCGTGGCAAACTACTGGAGCAATTAGGTTTCTCCCCGGTGCGCACTTATCTAGACATGCTGTGGAATCAGGACCAACTTCCGGATGTCAGTCTCCCGTCAGGTTATTCCGTGCGGTCATTTCAAACCGGCGACGTATCTCTGCTGACCAAAGTTCAGAATGACGCCTTTACGGGTAGTTGGGGATTCTGTCCCAATACTGAAGAGCAGATTGAGTACCGTACCGGAATGCCCAACACGTCCAAATCGGGCATCCTATTTCTGTTTGAGGGAGACCGTCCAGCCGGCTATTGTTGGACTGTGATGGTGCCTTCCGATAACGGCCCCAGAGGAATTATCGGGATGATTGGCGTGGTGCCCGATTACCGGGGCAAGGGCGTCAGCCGCCACGTGTTACATGCCGGAATGCAGCACCTGCGCTCTATTGGCATGGCTGAGGTTGGGCTTGAAGTTGACGGCAATAACGACCCGGCGATCCGTCTCTACACGTCTACTGGTTTTAAAAAAACGGGCGAGCGTCACTGGTTCGAGCTAGATTTACCCGGCACCTGAAAACCGATCCTACTGAACACTGCATCCAAGTGTATCCCCCCGGATATCACCACTCTCATAGCCTCTTCTACGCTCATGTCCGTTTGCGTTACTTCAGACGCCGAAACAATCACCAAGAACCCGGAAGATGGTATTGGCGTGGTAGGAATATAAACAGATAAGACTTCATCCCCGTCCGTATCCAACATCGTTGAGGTAATCAGCCCAATGGACTTGATGCCGGGTCTGGGGAAATCGACCAATACCACTCCGGAATACCCTTGGGTGCCTTCTAAATCAGCATTGTTGTGGCCATTGCGGCTATGAGAGAGAACCTCAATGGCCATCCGGGTTGTTCCATAAATACCTTTGACTACGGGAATCACTTCCATCACTCGGTGCCCAAACCCGATTAGGCGACGGCCAACCACCCACGCTGCAAATAGGCCCAGTAGGTAAACCAAAACCATCAGCGCAACTACGCCGGTCCCGGTGACAGAACGGCCAGGGAACAGGTCCACAGCGGGTTTCAACACTGGATCTAGAAGGTCGAAGAAGAATTTCAGGACCAACACTGTGATTCCGATGGGCAGAATCACCAAAATTCCCGCTCCTAAAGTGCGTTGCACATGGCGAAGCGGCCGACGGAGAGGGCCAAGGGGAAGCCGGCGAGGGCCGCTGTCTGAATTACTGGGTTCTGGGGTCAAAGTCTCCTCCGGGAAATGGTCAATACAAACAGGGCGGGGCGTTTGTTATCATGCAACACGGTTGGAAGGGGCGTCTTATCTGGTCAAAACCGTTGCAGGGGTAATTCCGAGGATCAATACCGGCCAGTTAGCCAGGACGAGGACAATAATTAATACTTATTATCGTCTTTTACGAGGTGCTCGGTCAATACGGTGTACTCGTCCCACATCATGGATGCGACATTGTCCCAGCCCATGCCCTCAGCACGCTTCCGGGCCGCTTCACCCATGCTCTGTTGTAGGCCATCGCTGGAGATAATCATCTCCACGGAATTGGCGAAAGCTTCAGGACAGCGCCATGATTTGAGATATCCAGTGCGACCATGGTGGATAATCGTTGAAAGTCCGCCTACTCTGGTGGCGACCACCGGTGTGCCGCAGGCCATGGATTCCAAGGCCACCAAACCAAAACTCTCGTAGTAAGACGGCACAACGCAGACGTCGGCGGCGTTGTAGTAAAGGGGCAGGTCATCATGGTCTACCTGACCCACAAAATCTATCTTGTCTTCCAGGTCACGCTCTTTGGCCAACTGTTTGACTCGGTCCATCTCTCGGTCGCCATTGACATCGGCGCCTACCACCATCATCCGGACGCCCTCTTCGGAGTCCATCTGAGCAGCGGTTTCCACTAGCAGATCCAGCCCTTTGATAGGCTCCACACGGCCAACGTAAAGCAGTATCTTTTCTCCGTTCAGACCCAGTCTAGACCGGACCGCTTTTTGGTCAAGAGGTCGAAACACTTCCAGATCAACACCACAGGGAACCAATGAGACTTTACGAGTATCAGCGCCGTAGAGTCTGGCCATGGCATCGCGTTCGTGGGGGCTAAAAGCGATGATTCGGTCAGCGGTAGCCATAACCTCGGCTTCGACCACTGGTCGTTCAGTCTGTTCGATCTCGCCGGCCCGAGACTGCATCTTAATCAGGCTCAGCGTATGGAAGGTGACCACGTGGGGAACATCAATCGCTTGAGATAGTTCACGGCCAACCCAGGAAGACAGCCAGTAATGGGAATGGACAACGTCGTACTCCAATCCTTCTTCTTCACGGAAGTCGTTCAGCTGCTCAAGAAAATCTGGTAGAAGGGCGTACAGGTCACCTAAATGGGCGTCTGGTTCGCCTGCCTTGAGGTGAATTACTCGGACATTTGGTCCAATTGTTTCAACGCGATTGACTACATCCGAGTGTTCACGGGTGAAGATATCAATCTTCATCCCCGTCTCGCCTAGGGCTGCAGCCAATTGCCGTACATATACGTTCATACCGCCTGACTTACCCTGTCCGGGGGCCGCCAGGGGACAGGCGTGGAGTGTAATGAATGCCGCTCGCTCCACGCTCAACTCTTAGTTACCACCATTTGATATAGGTTCCTCTGCTGCCCGCCCAGGTGCGCTTTATAAGGTTCTGGACCACGCAGAAAATCGAAATAAGTAAGACCCAGGTCAATGGCGTCTTTCAGACACATAGCATTGAGTATCAGACCTACGCTGTAGTAGGCGTGCTCTGGATCGTAGCCGCTATTGTATAACAGGCGGGAGCTCCCATAGTCAAAGCACAAACTGGTGGCCACTGTGGAGCCGTCCATATCCAAGAAGTAAAGCTGGAGCTGGCCCATCTCCGACATACGCTGGGTGATGTTGTAGAAGAATTGCTCCCGCTCCGGCGTCATGTACTCGTCTTTGTCGGCGCGGCTTTGCCGCATCAGACTAAGAAACTCGGCCAGGCGTTCTTTAACCTCAGCCGGTTCCGTAACGCTGTACCATTTCCATTCCGTCTGGGAGTCCATCCGGCGTATCTTGCGGCGGAGTTCGTGGCGGTCTTTCTTGTTGAGTAAAGCAAGATACTCGTCCCAGGTGCCAGGAAGGTCGATACCCGAGGTAACATCCTCTTCTTCAACCTCAACCGTGTATCCCTGTTTACGGGCCATATCCGGTAGCAATTCCAGGGTTGGCGAGCTTTCCCTGAGGGAGACCAAACGCAGCTTTCCGTAATCTTGCTCTTCCATGGATTCCAGCAGGGTTTGGTAGAAGCCTTCCTCGTGGCCAGGTCTGATGAGGAAGTCGTTGTAATCAAATGTATCTTCACTGCCCATGAATGAGACAGTGTCGCCAAGCTTGGCCAGTGAGGCAATGGCGGCCACTCCATTTGAAGCAGGGTAGGTAAACCCGCACATGGTCAGGTCGTCGCCAAACGTGTCCCACCAAACCTTCTGCCATTCTGAACTCAGGAACAGTGTGTCTTCAGGGCTGTCTCTCAGCACTGATTCCCATTCAGTTTCAATCTCTTGAAACGATATGATTGGTGTGTTCGCCACTATACTACCTGCCAAGTTTTTTACGGTGCGTCGGGACTCACAGAATCACCGGGGCCCCGAGGCTAGTTACGGTCCGCTAGTTAGTATGCGCTATTTACTATGCATCAGGGCCAGAAGACCTTCCCGCCCTGATTGGTAATTCTTGAATTCTCCGCGAGTTGCTGACGTTAGCACGCTGGTGCCAGGTTTTTTGACTCCCCGCATGGCCATGCAGAGGTGCTCTGCTTCCAACTCAACGACCACACCCTCTGGCTGGAGGACGTTGAAGATGGCGTTGGCCACATCTGCGGTCAGCCTTTCTTGGACCTGAGGCCGGTGTGCTGCCACTTCCAATGCCCTGGCCAGTTTGCTGATTCCAGCAATCTTGCCCCCAGGAACGTAGCCAACGCGAGCCTCGCCAAAGAATGGCAGCAGGTGATGTTCACACACGGAATAAAAGACCAAACCTCGCACAATCACGGGGTCTTGGCTCTCGGCTTCAAAAACAGTGTCTATGGCATCTTCAGTTTTGATGCCGATTCCTGAAAACAGGTTCTCATACATACGAGCGACCCGGTCGGGTGTGTCTATCAGTCCCTCACGGGTCGGGTCGTCGCCGATGGCAGCCAATAACTCGGCTACCGCTTCTTTTATGCGTTGTTGCTGAACCGTTTCAGTTCCCTCTAGTTGCCGGATCCAAGGGTAGCCGCTTCAAGGGCTTCTATGTTCGCTGCAACTTCAATAGTCTGTCCGCCGGAGCTACTCACGGCTAGGTCGGGGTCTTTTAGACCATTCCCGGTGCAGATACAAACGATGCGCTTGTCGTGCAGATCCATTCCCTGACGGTGCATCTTCATTAAACCAGCGAACGATGCCGCCGAGGCAGGTTCGCAAAAAATTCCTTCTTTATTGGCCAGGAGTCGGTAGGCCTCTAGAATCTCGTCATCGGAGACTGAATCGATCACTCCGCCGGATCCGTCTCGGGCTTCAACGGCCCCATTCCAGGTAGCCGGGTTGCCAATTCGAATAGCAGATGCGATCGTCTGAGGCCTGGCTACTATCTCACCGCGGACGATTGGAGCTGCGCCCTCTGCCTGGAAGCCCATCATCTTAGGCAGTGTTTGGCTGCGGCCTAAATCCTGGTATTCTCGGAAACCCTTCCAGTAGGCAGTTATATTGCCAGCGTTGCCAACTGGGATGAAAACCATGTCCGGGGCGTCGCCTAGCGAATCGCACAATTCAAACGCAGCGGTCTTTTGGCCTTCAATCCGGTGGGGATTTACTGAGTTCACCAAGGTAACGTCGTTGCGGTCGGTAAATTCTCTGACCAAGCCCAGGGCGATGTCAAAATTGCCATTGATCATGAGGACTTTGGCACCGTAGATCATTGCCTGGGCCAGCTTGCCCATGGCGACTTCGCCTTTGGGAATCAGGACAAAGGTTGGAATATCACAGTAGGCACCAAATGCGGCCGCTGAGGCGCTGGTGTTACCCGTGGAGGCGCACATTATGGCCTTCGTGCCTTCTTCCAACGCTTTAGCGATCGCCATGACCATGCCCCGGTCTTTGAATGAGCCGGTGGGGTTACAACCCTCCAGCTTGAAATACAACTCTGAGCAACCCAATTCCCGTCCTAGACGGTTGGATTTAACCAGCGGTGTATCGCCCTCTCCCATAGTTATCAGGGGAGTGGCGCTTGTCACCGGAAGCAAATCCTTGTAGGTATTTAAAACCCCAGCACCCATAGGCTTAACTGATTCTCCTATATTCCAACGCTTGTACCAAAAAGGAAACTTCTCTTTTATAAGAATGGTATTTCATTGATTCGTATGTCCGTTTCTGTCCAAAGGGAATTGCCACGTTAGGTATTACTCTTCAATTCTAAGGGTATTACTCACTCTTTTCACCTGGGGCAAGTCCGTCATCGCTTTCAGCGCGTTCTGCATGGACTCTTCCCTGGCCGGGTGGGTAGTAATCACAATCTCGGCGCTATCAGTCTCTGGGTGAGTGTCGCGTTGTAGAACTGCCGCGATACTAATCTGGCCGTCACCTAGAATCTGGGCAATCTGAGCCAATACCCCGGGGTGGTCTGCCACTTCTAACCTAACGTAGTAACGCGATACCAGTTCTCCGATGGGTCGCACGGCCAGTTCGGTGCCGTTATGCGGCTCAAGTAGGGGAGAATTGCTGCCAATTTTGCGGACGGCTTCAACCACATCGCCGATTATTGCGCTGGTTGTAGGCGCTCTTCCTGCGCCCATGCCATGGAAAAGTACCTGTCCGCAGAGGCTCCCGTCAACCTCAACGGCATTGTACACTCCATCAACCTTGGCAAGCATATGTTCAGACGGCACTAATGCCGGATATACCCGGAGTTGAACCGCGCCTTCTTCCAGATTGGCGATGGCCAGTGATTTTATGGCGTAACCCAGCTCCTCAGCGTATCGGAAGTCCTGGGGTTCCAGTTTTGAGATACCCTCGCAGTAGACGTCTGAAGGCTGGAAGGAACGCCGGTAGGCCAATGAGGCGAGTATGGTCAACTTATAGGAGGCGTCGATACCTTCTATATCGTTGGTTGGATCAGATTCTGCGTAGCCAAGGGCTTGGGCTTCGCCCAGGGCCTGTTTGAATGGTGTCCCTTGTTGGGCCATTTTCGTCAGGATGTAGTTGGTCGTGCCGTTGATTATGCTTCGGATTGAGCGTATGTCGTTGGCTGCCAGTTCGTTCATCATGCAGCCTACGATGGGGATTCCGCCGCCGACGCTTGCCTCAAATAAAAGGTTGGCATCGTTCTGCCACGCCAGGGCCATCAGCTCTGGCCCAGACTTGGCCACAACCTCTTTGTTGGCGGTGACAATGTGTTTGCCGCTCGCCAAAGCTTGCTTGATGTAACTCTCAGCTGGGTCTGTGCCGCCCATCACCTCAACCACGATATGGATATTGGGGTCAGACAGGATGTCTTCAGCGTTGGTTGTGAGCACTCCCGCAGGGAGGTCAACGTCTCTGGATCGTGATGCGTCTCGGACAAGCACCTTCTTCAGGTTCACAATCCGGCCGGTAACGTCCGCTAAAGAATGTTCGCTGCCCAGTATGTGGGCTGCCACGCCAGTACCAACGACACCAAGCCCCATCAGGCCAATATTGACCACGGCGCTATTGTCCAAATTATTGGCGGAACCGTCAGTAGAATTTTCAGGCGATGTTGCCATAGACCTTAATACTTCCTACTGACCTAGTCCTGGGATTTGGTTGGGGTCCGGCACCGGGGTCGGCCGTTCAATACGTGGCGCGGTGATGAAGACCTGATCGGTGACCCATTCGTATAATCTGCTGTTGAAGTTCATGCGAACGGTGCCAGCTTTTGTTCCAGTCAGCAACGCCTCTCTCTGCCATTTGCTCACTGATTCTTCCAGGAGTTTTGAACCCATCAAGTTGTTCAATGTCCGGTCTTCTGAGGCGGATAGAGTCCTGATTAAGTAGTATGAATCAGACGTGTAAATGGACG
>CAVODA010000052.1:0-7847 GCA_963694265.1 Dehalococcoidia bacterium | reverse complement strand
CCGGCCTGTTTTTTATTTGTTGGGCAATCCTGGCGGCTTAATATGGCCGTCAGTTCCACGTGCCCAAGTTAATTTGGCCGACGGTTAGTCCTTTAGCAGCACGTATACCGCCGCGTTTGGGCCTAGGTCTAAGTGCTGGTGGCCCTTGCCGGTGGTGTCTTCCATCAGTCTGATATCACCGGGGCGGAGAATCTGTTTGGTACCGTCACTGACAGTGATCTCAACTTCTCCTGCGGTATGGATTATTAGCCGCCGTTCCGGCAATGGGTGAAAGTCCATGTTCCGGGACCCGTCAAAGTCTTTTACCTGCAACTCCGTTAGGCCGGTCAAAGCGCCCAGTTCAGGGTGGTCCTCCAACTTCATTTCCTCGATGTGACTCTCTCCGTCACTTCCTGCATAAACTCGGTAAATCGCCATTGGTTCCTCCGTGTGTTTTTGTTTGCCTGATTATTCATTGCCTGAAGTTTGCTTGTCCTGACGTTGCGGTCTCTGTTATCGGCCCGCGCCTGAGCGGTTTGCTGCTGGCTTGACCGTGGCTGGAGGACTATTTAACATAATATAAGTAGGGTTGAAAAAAGGCCCTCCTATCTCCACCCACTCCACCTGGACTACTCACCTGGGTGGAGTATTTTTTGCAATCGACCTCAAGAAAAATCACCTGTTTCGTCATAAAACTTGACCAAGAGATCGATTGTTAATTAACATAACAACAAGACATAACTCCTCCCTTCTCCGGAACGTCGTCTGGTGATCCTTCCAGGCGGCGTTTTTCGTTTCCCAGTTTTAGTTTCACGGGCTTTGTTTCATGGGTTTTGTGTCAATCATTGTTGCTACTCATTTTCCATCTGACCAGCACTTCCCGATCTCGGGGGAAGGCCAATTCCGGCAGGGCGTCAATGCTGAAAAACTCAACTTCAAGCGCCTCCGGTCCTGCTTCCATTGTCCCGCCGGTCTCCCTGGCAGCATATACCGCCACCATCACCGGGTCTCCGGATTCAGAAAACAACCCAATTAGGTCGCCGGTTTCCACCACCAAACCGGTCTCTTCCCATACTTCCCGGGCTGCTGCCTTCTCCACCACCTCACCCCGGTCAACGTACCCGCCTGGTAGCCCCCACAACCCATAACCAAGGTCAGTCCCCCGGCGGATCATAAGCACCTGGCCGTCTCTGGGAACGATACAGATGACTGCAACTTTGGGGTCGTAGAAGATTACCCGGCCACAACTTGGGCACATGGGCCGTTGCTGCCCAAATACTTCTTTAATCTCCAGGGCCGCGGCGCAGGAAGGGCAGAATTTGTCTACTTGGTCCAAGAAACCACTCTCTATAAATGTGAAAAACTGATCTGCCGGGCTTGTTTTCGCCCTTTAAATATTGGTGCCGCTGATTATAATATGCCCTGTCGTCATTGTTGTAGTGCTACCCAGAGCATATTAATAACGCGTTAACCGACCTGATAATTTCTACCGAAGAGTCAGACAATCATTCAACCAGGACAGAAAATTAGACGCTTCATCACGGCTAGGAACTACGGATTTGGATTTTTGATTTCGTCGGTTATGGCTGTATTGATCGTGATAGCCATTGTTGTTCTGGGAGAATACACCAAGACCCGAGGGCGATTCCTGCTTAGCGCGCTGATGGTGGAAAGTTATTTCTTCTGCAGCCTCGGCCCGATTTGGGTGGCAGAACGAAGGCCGGAGTCAATGGTCTCCCGAGTAGCAGTCGGGGCAACCGCAATAGCTTTGCTACTACTGCTAGTCGGACTCTGGGGGACACCCAACTCCGATGCTTTTTGGAAGAGCACTGCCATAGTTACTATCCTGGCGTTGGTGCTCGCTTTCTTGGCTGTGGTGGATTCTGAAGCAGGACGGCTGTCTCGCAGCGTCCAGGCCAAGGCCATTGGGCTGGCCACTGTGATCGCCTGTGTTGGAATTGCTGGCGGAATTAATTGGCCGCCCTACTGGTGGGTTTTCACGTTGGCGGTAATTGCTTGGATTGTCACCATAGCCACCCCGGCTATCGGCTACGTGGCGCGGCGAATTCAGCGTCGCTGATTCCGGACCAGCTCTTCCACCAACGCGCGTTCGGGCATGGCGTCCTGGGCGCCTGTTTTGGTCACTGACAGCGCTCCAGCAGCGCAGGCGATGGTCGTAGCCTCTGCCAAGCCCATCCCCTCTGCCAGCGAGACGGCCAACGCTCCGTTAAAAGCATCACCGGCAGCCACGGAGTCCAAAGCGGCAACGTCAAACGGCTGAACCATCCCCCGGACAGAGCTGTCGGCGTAATACGCTCCCTGGGCACCTAACTTGACCACCACTGTGCCAATACCCATGCCGAGCAGCACCGACGCCGCCTCGGCTGCCGAGTCTGGACCAGTGACTGGGAAATTCACCAGGGCCTGGGCTTCAGTCTCGTTGGGTGTGATCACGTCGCAGAGATTAAGTAGTTCTTGGGGTACCGGCCTGACCGGCCCCGGGTCCAGCATAGTCATCACGCCTAGAGCCTTGGCTTCACGGGCCACTTCCAACGAAAGGTCAATCGACACTTCCAATTGCAGCAGAAGGGCTGCAGCGTTGGGTAGCCGGTGTTTTACGGCTGCCACTTCTGTCGGGCCGCAGGTGTCGTTAGCCCCCAGTATCTGGGTGATGCAATTCTGGGCAGTCTCGTCAACGCCAATCACGGCGATACCTGAGCTTTCGTTGGGGTTGATGCCAACACCAGCGATGTTCACTCCGGCGGCGGTGAGTCCGTCCAACAGTTGGGTGCCAAAGGTGTCTCCGCCTACCCGCCCCACCATGGCTGACTTAGTGCCCATACGGGCAACTGCCACCGCTTGGTTGGCACCCTTGCCGCCAGCGTAGGTGAGGAAACTATTGCCGACCACAGTCTCGCCGGGCCGGGGGAACCGTGGCGCAAATGTCACCAGGTCCATGTTGATCCCGCCCAGGACGATTATACTTTGCGGTTGCTGTGAAAGTTGTTGTGACATTTGGCGTTCACGCTAGCACCACCTGCTCAGAGGGTCAACGTGGGCACCCAACTAAGGGGTTGGAGGGCTGATACTGTGCCCGTGCTATAATCGCGCAGGCGTTTTAGAGTGCTATTAATTAGTGATAAACAGCAACAAAACTAGTTTTCAGGAGCAATGATATGGCTGGCGCGTTGGACAAGCTCAAAGTGGTAGACCTGACCCGCACACTGGCCGGACCCTTCTGTACCATGTTGATGGGTGACATGGGCGCTGAGGTCGTCAAGATTGAAGAGCCTACCGGCGGCGACGAAACGCGTAAATGGACTCCCTTTGTGAATGGGGAGAGTACCCAATTCCTCACCTTCAACCGCAACAAACGAAGCCTCTCGGTCAACTTGAAAGAACCTGAGGGACTCAAAATTGTAAAAGACATGGCGGCCGATGCCGATGTCTTTATCGAAAGCTTCCGTGCCGGGACCCTGGAGCGTCTGGGTCTGGGTTACGAAGAGATCAAAAAGACCAACCCAGGCATAGTTTATTGCTCAATCTCTGGTTATGGCCGGAGCGGGCCAATGGCCAATATGCCGGGTTATGACCTTCTGATTCAGGCGTACAGTGGCCTGATGAGCCTGACCGGTGACCCGGACGGCTCTCCCCTGCGTATCGGTTTCTCCTTGGTAGATTTGTTCACCGGAATGATGGCTTACGGCACCATTCTCACCGCCCTGCGTCAGAAAGAACAAACAGGCAAGGGCCAGTGGGTTGAAGCCGCCCTGTTGGACGGCCAAGTGGCCGCTCTGAGTTACCACGCCACCGGGTTCATGGGCACTGGCGTCGAGCCCACACGGATGGGTTCCGGCCACCCCAGCCTGGTCCCCTACCAAGCGTTTACGTCCAACAATGGCCAGTTCATCATCGGCTGTGCCAACCAGGGCCTATGGGAGCGCATGTGCACTGCCATTGGCCAAGAAAGCATGCTGAAAGACCCACGCTTTACTGACAATACGGACCGAGTTGAGCACCGGGCAGAGTGTGTCGGCGAACTGAATGCCGTCTTTGCCACCAACACCACCGACCATTGGGTCGACCGGATCGTTGAGGCTGGCGTGCCCTGCGGCCCGATCAACACAGTTTCGGATGTGGTTTCTAATCCTCAGGTGTTGGCCCGGAACATGATTGCGGAAGTAGACCATCCCAAAATTCCCAACTTGAAATTCCCAGGCTCACCGCTGAAGCTGACCGACTCGCCAGCGAGCATCCGCCGCGTGCCGCCGTCCCTGGGCCAGCACAATGAAGAAATTCTGATTGAGGCCGGTTATCCGGCGGATATCATTGCCGATTTGAAAGAACGTGGAGTGTTGGGAAGCTAGAAGCTTACGGGCTTGTTCCCAAGCTCCAAACCTTCTTAATCCTGGATAGAAAATATGCCTGCAAAAAAACTGCGCCTGATACATACGTCTGATACCCACCTGGGTGATCCCGGTGGGCATCCTGAATCGGCCGACGCCCTGGTTTCCGTGGTGGAAGCCGTGTCCCACAATGAAGCAGACATGCTGCTGATTGTTGGTGATGTGTTCGACAACGAGCGTGTCAAGGACGATGTGTTGGAGTGGTTTGTAAAGCAGATTGGCCAGATGCAGGCTCCAGCGGTGCTGCTACCCGGTAACCATGACTTGATCCACGAGACCTCGGTGTATCACCGTGAAGCTTTCAAGCACTCTCCGGATAACCTGTTTGTCTTCCGTGGCACCGAGGGCGAGACTCTGTCTTTTCCGGGGCTGGGAATCGATCTCTGGGGTCGGGCCATGCCCATGCACACTCCGCAGTTCAAACCCCTAGAAGGCATGCCAACGCCGGCGGAGAACAACTGGCTAGTGGCCTTGGCCCACGGTCATTTCCACTATGAGGATGACCGTGACCAACGCTCCTCCCCCATTTACCCCCAGGAAGTAGCCGACGCTGCTTGCCATTATCTGGCCCTAGGCCATTGGGATCGCCACGTGGACGTATCCCAAGGAAATACCACCGCTGTGTACTCAGGCTGTCCTCTGGGGCCCATCGGCAACTCAGGTGCCGGTGAGGTCACCGTGGTCGACCTAGACCCGGAAACTGGCGTTTCGTTTCGACAGGTTACGATTAACTAGGCGATTCAGGTAGGCCGCTTCTCCCCTTAGTTTGCTCCGGCGATAAAGTCCGAGACTTTTTCGCCGATCATGATTGTCGTGGCGTTGGTGTTTGCGGTGGTGATATCGGGCATCACCGACGCGTCAACGACCATTAAACCATCCACCCCGTAGACTTGGCAGTATTGGTTAACCACCGCCTGCGGGTCCGACTCTGGCCCCATCTTGCAGGTACGGCAGGTGTGGCCAGCGATGGATAGGGTGCTGGCAATCCATTCGTCCAGCAGTTTATCTGACTTCATGGCTTCTGCCGTCGGCGTAATCCTGCTGTCAATCACCGCATCGAAGCTCGCGTGCTCAAATATCTGGGCGCACTCACGCACCGCCTCCCGCAGTCGGTCCTTGTCTGACTGGTTGCTCAAGAACTGGTAGTCCAACTTGGGTTGAACGTTGGCGTCCGTTGAGGTGATAGTCAGTTCTCCTGCGCCCACAGGGAACTCCAGACGGCAGCCCACGCGAATTTCATCGGCTTCGTGGCCCAGAGGCCCGGAAGTCAGGGTTTGCACCTGTATGTCGTTCTTGTACGTGGAGCCCTTGGCGGAGAACCGCAGGCCTAGCTGGTTGCGGGGCGACCCAGTCTCCAGGGAATAGCCGTCCACCGGCTTAAACCGCAGCGATACCGCCGGATGGTTCTTCATGTTTTGGCCCACGCCGGGCGATTCATGGATCACGGGTATCTGCAGGCCCTCAAGCATATTTTTCGGGCCAATGCCTGAGAGCATCAATAACTGGGGCGAGGCCATGGCCCCTGCGCTCAATATGATGGTCTCTCCTGCTAGCTCAAACATCTCGCCGCCGCTCTCTACGGCGATTCCAACCGCCCTTTTACCTTCAAACAGCACTTTGTGGGCGGTCACGTTGGGCTTGATAGTCAAGTTGAGGCGACTGCGACAGGGTGTCAGGTAGCCGATGGCCGTGCTTACGCGGACGCCGTCCACATAGTTCAGAGGAATAGCGCCGATGCCTTCGCCATCCGGGCTGTTCATATCCGGGTCGTCGCGGTAGCCGGCGACCAGGCAGGCAGCATGGAAGATGCGCTGCAATGGCAGCAGGTCCTCTTTTTTGTGATGGGTGACCAGGATTGGCCCAGTCGTGCCGTGAAAATCGCCGGCTATGTCCCGGTCAGTCTCCAATTTCCGGAAATAAGGCAGCACTTTCAAATATGACCACTCGTCATTGCCCAGCTCGGCCCAGTGGTCAAAGTCGCTGGGCAGACCACGCAGAAAAATCTGGTGGTTGATGGCGCTGGTGCCGCCAAACACCTTGCCCCTGGCCACCTCGGCGTTCCTGTCGCCTGTCGCATCGGTTGTGCCGGTGAACGACCAGTTATGCGGGGCGTTCGCCTTGGAAGCGCTCTGGTTCATGTCGTGCTTGATCTCGTCCGGCATCAGATTGATGTCCGGGTAATCAGGACCGGCATCGAGTAGTAGCACTGTCCGGCTTGGGTCCTCGGAGAGCCTATTTGCCAGGACGCAGCCGGCCGAGCCGGCGCCAACAATGATCACGTCATATTTCATGGGAACCTCGTGCCTAACATAAAATTGCGCCGCAATTATAGCGTGTGATAGCGTTTCTATGAAAAACGGAGCCGTGAGAAACCGGAGCCGTGAAAAATCTGTGCTGCCATGCCTGATTGGTATTAGAATAGCTGGGCAGAAAACTAGAGAGGGGACAGATTCATGACCAAGATAAATTCAGTATTGGGGCCCATTGAGACCGAGAACATGGGCTTCACCCTTAGCCACGAGCACCTGGCCACTAGCGCCGCCGGAATCTGGAAGACTTTTCCGGAGTTGATCGACCGCGTGGGCATCTTGGAGCAGGCCAAAGCCACGCTGAAAGAGGCCTACGATGAAGGACTCCGCACGATTATCGACGTGAGCACCATCGACCTGGGACGAGATGTGGAGCTAATGAAAGAGGTTTCCGAGGCCACCGGCGTGCAGATTGTCGCCGCCACCGGCAACCATCTGGCCGTGCCGCGTCCGTTCGCCGACTTTGCCCCGGAGGTGATAGCCAATCTCTATGTCAGAGAGATCGAAGTAGGAATCGAGGGCACCGGAGTGAAGGCGGGTATCATCAAGGTAGCCAGCGACGCAGGCGGCATCACCACGGAGCAGGAGATTGTGCTACGCGCAGCTGGTCAGGCTTCTGTACGCACTAACACCCCCATATCCACTCACACTTGGTCGCCGGACCGAATTGGCGAGGAACAGGTGCGCATCCTCAAAGAAGAGGGTGTGGACATGAATCGGGTCTACATCGGCCACAGCAATGACGACACCGATATGGGCTACCTGCTGGGGCTCCTAGACCAGGGTGTCTGGTTAGGACTGGACCGTTTCCCCGGCGGACGGCGTGCGGGCACGCCTCTGTGGGAGCAACGCACTGAGCTGACCAAGCAACTGATCAATGCGGGCCGCGCCGACCGTATCATGCTCTCCCACGACCACTCCGTCCCCAAGGGCAGGCACGGTGCCGAGGTTCAGGCAGCGCGCTTCGAGTACAACCCGGACGGCTATAACTTCATTACCAGAAACGTCCTTCCTAGACTGAAAGGACTGGGTGTTTCCGACGAGACCATCAACCAGATCATGGTTCAGAATCCCCGCCGATTTTTTGAAGGGAAATAGGCAGTAGACAAAGAGGAACTAAATGGCTGGGCTTAGCGCGGAAAATCAATTGCGA
>CAVODA010000051.1:0-8006 GCA_963694265.1 Dehalococcoidia bacterium | reverse complement strand
CAAAGACTCCACTGCCGCAATGATCTCCTGCTGCCGTTCTGAGCTGATTACAGTAGATGACAGCGCAATGAACTTTTCTTTCATCTCATCCCAAGTCACTGGGTTTTCCGGGTCTCCCTTGGGATATTCCAACTCGCTGCGTAGGGTGCGTCCGTCAGCAACTTCCACCTCAGCCCAGGCCTTAAATTGCTTGGGGAACGCGGCGTCCAGCGCCGGGTCTGTAACGCAGTGAACCCGCTCCATAATGTGTTTGACCTGGGGATTATCAGGCATGCCCAGTTGGTACTCTTCCAGTGAGGCCCGGCCGTGAGTTAGTGCCACCGCCGCGCCAAAGGGCATGCTGAATTGCATATCAACCACTGAGACCGGTGCTCGCTTGGCCTCTATGGGGTCTGAGACCAGTTTCATACCGGCGCTGAGCACGCCAACTCGGACTTCGGCAATGTCCATTGGGCTGATGCCATAGGAGTTTCGTAGATCAATCAGGCAGTCGATGGGACCCTGCTTGAACCGGCAGCAGGTGTGCGGCTTAACACTGGTCCGCGTAATCTGATATTCAACTCCCAAATCCTCGAGCACCAGACTGGGGTCGGGGTCTCCGGAATAAGCCTGTAAAAAGCCATCACGGCCTTCCAGGATAGTGGTCGGGCCGGTGTAGCCAGCTTTGGCCAGTAACGCTGCCCAGATTCCGCTGTGAGATGCCCAGCCGGGGTGCAGCCGCTTGGTCCAAGCACCTTGGGCCAGGTATTCCATGCTGCCGGACGTTTGACTGCCGGCAATGCCTAAGGCGTGGACGAAGGAATCATCCTTTAATCCCAGCAAACGCCCGGCCACCGCAGCCGCGCCGAATGCACCGCAAGTGCCAGTGGGGTGAAACCCTCTGGCGTAATGCTCGGCGCCCTTCAAAGCCCGGCCAAGTCGGATAATCACGTCGTAGCCGGCCACCACTGCCGCGATGAAATCTTTGCCGCTCACCTGGGCAATGTCGGCCATTGCCAACGCGGTCGGGAAAGCGGTGACGCCAGGGTGGAGACAGGCTTCGTTGTTGACGTCGTCCATCTCAATGCTGTGGAAGGCAGTGCCGTTGGCCATGGCGGCGTATTCGGGCAGTACCCTCTGGCTAGTGCCAACGACCGTGGACGGGCCGGAACGTCCGATGCTTTCCAGTGCTTGCACCACTGCTTTTGCAGAGTCGGTGGTCGATCCGTTCAATGTGACGCCGGCAAAATCCAGGCAGAAATACTTGGCCCGGTCGACCACTTCTGGGGAAAGGTCTTCGTAATCCAAGTTGGCGGCAAAATCCCCAAGGGCTCGGGTTATTTGGCCTTCTTTTTCGTAGTTACTGTTTTTTCCTGCCATCAGTCGTGACTCCTGCGGCGATTTTGTAGACCCATAATAGGGCCAGCGTATGAACATCAGTATTCTAGCATGTTACGTGCCTACGCCACGCCCGATTGACACCCCTAACAAGGCGCACTAAACTCCACGTTGCAGCCAGGCTGTCACGCCTGTTTCTGGCCTCTTGTCCAAAGCTAAATCTGCCTTAGGAGTAGTACAGTATGACCTCCAAACCTGAGTACGTTAGCCTTTTAAACGACATCCGACTTCAAGAGAACCGGGCTGGGGTTTACCTCGAAGCCTGGGCGAATAAGACCGACAACAAAGACCTGAAAGAATGTCTTTCTTTTGTGGCGGCCCGGGAATATAGCCACGGTGATATCTTTGACCGCCGGGTTAAAGAACTGGGTTTCCAAACCGAAGAGATATCAGACCCGGACTTCGATGAGAAAGTTCGTGTCGTTAAGTCTGAAATTTCAGATGCCGAAAAGATTGCTTGGCTGAAAGAAGCACGACTACGTCAGGCAACCCCTGCCGTCCGCGATCGTTATGAAGCCGCCACGGACGACGAGTCAGTTGATCCATTAACTCGGTCGCTGCTGAGGTGGTTCACCGACGTTGAGAACGATTCTGTAGTGCGCATGGGCGCGGTTTACGCCGAGATAGAGAAAGCGGGGTAACAACATGAAATTCGGAGCATTTTTTGTAGGGCAACGTCCCCAATTACACGAGCAGTACAGCGACCAGAAGGACAATCCAAACCCAGTGACTCGAACCGATGTGGAAGTCTATCAAGACATTCTAAAAGGTGCTGAACTAGCCGAGGAACTTGGGTTTGATTCGGTCTGGATTGCCGAGCACGCCTTCAGTGAGCACAGCATCATCAGCTCGCCCCACAGTCTTTTAGCTGCGATTGCCGCCCGAACCAAGCGGGTCCAGATTGGCGTTGCCTGCACCATCGTTCCTTGGCACGCGCCACTGAGACTGGCTCAAGATTTGGCGACCATCGATATCATCAGCGGTGGCCGAGTTGTGGTGGGCATTGGGCGCGGTTATCAGAAGCGGGAGTTCGATATCTACGGCATCGATATCGCCGAGTCCCGAGACCGGTTCATAGAAGGGATGGATATCACCGTGAAAGCCTGGACAGAGGAGCGCTTTTCCTACAACGGCCAGTTCTTCCAGTTTCCGGAGGTCATGGTCATACCCAAACCGGTGCAGCAGCCAACGCCCCCGATTTTGATGGCGGTCACGCACAGCCCCGAGTCTGTAGAGATAGCCGTCTCCAACCGGTGGGGACTGTTCACCGTCGGCAGCAGCTTCTTCCCGGCTTCGCCGGACTCAGACCAGAACCTAATCAGCCTCTACCACCGTCGGATGGTTGAAGAGGGCGTGGCACCTGATGACATCGAAATTGCCGCCGTGCGCAACGTTTACGTCTCCCCCACAGACAACGAAGCGATAGACCTGCTAACGCCGCGCCTGCAATGGGCCGGTGACATGGGAGAATTCCTGCGCCGCCCGGTTTCCGAAATGGCCAACGCCCCCGGCGGACTGCGCGGCTATGAGAACTACGCCCGCGACCCGTTCATCGAACACGACCTAGTGGCCGAGCGGGGCATAGAAGGCATGGCCGCCATCGGCAGCCCGGAGAAAGTCACCGGAGCCATCAAAGAACTGGAAGACAACCACGTGACCAACTTCCTTAGCTATCTGGACGCTGGCGGCCTCGATTTTGACCAGGTTTCCAGCTCGCTAAGGCTCTTTGCGGAAAAGGTAATGCCCAAATTTCGCTAAGCTAGCCCCTGAAAATTAAGCTAAATATTAAGCCTATCTCAAATCACTTTGAGGTTACATGACTGGTATCCAAAAGGACATCTAAAACATGGCAACATTGGACGTACTCACTTATGGTTTTGGACTTGCTACAGACCAGGGTTCGGTTGGCTATTCCACCAACTCGCTGCTCCGAGTCGGCAACCACAACATCCTGATCGACACCGGCCCTTCATCGCGGCGGCCCTTCTTGGTCAAGGCCCTGAAAGCTCACGGTCTGGAAACCGACGACATTGATATTGTCATCCTGACCCACATGCACTGGGATCATTGCCAAAACACCGACCTGTTCACCAACGCCCGGGTGCTGGTCAACCCCACCGAGATCGACTATGCCCGCTCCCCCAACAAATGGGACCTCGCAGTTGCCGCTGGCATGGCCGACATGATGCGGAACATGAAAGTCGAAACTGTATCAGAGGGCGACAAGATTGTGGAAAATGTCTCAATAATTGAGACTCCGGGCCACACCAAGGGTCACATGAGCATTTTGGCTGAGATCAACGGTGAGAACGTACTGCTGGCCGGTGATGCCCTGCCAGAAAGCGGTAGCATCGCCCGTGGCCTCCCTTACAACGTCTTCTGGGACGTGGCTGACGCCCAAGAGAGCGTTGAGAAAATGGTCGCGGCCTCCAATGTTTTCTATCCAGGACACGACCGCCCCTTCCGCGTAGAGGACGGCGAGATTAATTACCTGGAGGGACCGGAGAACATCCAGGTCATGGCCAGCACCGATGGCGGCGGTTCCGCCTCTTTGACATTCACGGTTTCAGCTAAGCGGGCCGTCAACGTGGACATCGTCCAAAAATAGGATTTAATCTGAACCAGTTGAACGGCCCAGGGAGTGACCAAACATCCTGGGCCGTTTTTATGCCCGCATAAACCCTTCATATAATTATTGGAGATCCGTCGAAAATGGCTGCCAAGAAAACAACAGTTGACCCGGCCTATACCCTGGCTGCCCATGTGATCGATACGGGCATCAAAGACGTTCCAGAGGCGAGTTTGGATGCCACCAGACGAGACGTACTGGACACTTTTGGTGTCATGCTTGGCGGTAGTGGGGCGCCTGGCATTGATGAACTGGTGGCGGTTAACGGACACTGGGGCGGTTTGGAAGAATCCAGCCTGGCCGTTATTGGCGGCAAGATGCCAGCTCACCATGCCGCAATGATCAACTCAGCCATGGGGCACGCCCTGGATTTTGACGACACCTATGACAAAGGCGGCCACGTACATCCTGGAACGTCGGTCCTTGCTGCCAGTTTGGCCATTGCTGAGTCAGTTGGCGGCGTCTCCGGTGAGCAGTTAATACTGGCCGCCACGCTGGGGTTGGACGTGTCCTGCCGACTTGGTTTGGCCGCTCATGATGACCGTGGTTGGCACCGTACCGCCAGCTTTGGTATCTTTGGCGCCACTGCGGCGGCAGGCAAGCTGATTGGGTTGAGCCAAGAGCAGATGGTCCATGCCTTTGGCATCGCCTATAGCCAGGCAGCAGGCAACCGGCAGTGCATCGTCGACGGCGCACTCACCAAGCGGTTCCAAGCTGGCCAAGCCGCGCACGGCGCAGTGCTATCAGCCTTCTTGGCCAAAGAGGGATTTACCGGGGCAGAAAACGTGTTTGCCGGACGCTATGGTTTCTTCCCGATGTACCAACCGGACGGCTACGAACTTTCGATCATTGACCAGGACCTGGGGAAAGAATACGTGGGCGACCGCATCAGCTTTAAACCTTATCCCTGCGTCCGGCCATCCCATGCTTTCATCGACGCAGCTATAAAGCTGCACCACGAACTAGAATTGGGGAAGAACGAAATCGAGTCCGTGGTTGTCCGCATGGACGCGGAGACCCTCGATTCCCGTTACAACCTATCCGCGGGCATCGCCAGGCCAAGTCACCAAGTAGAAGCCCAGTTCAGCGTGCGCTACCTGATCGGCTGCGCCCTGGCCTTGGGCGGTGTGGGAATCGACGAGATCAATATCTTTACCAACCCCGTAGTATTGGCAGCATCAGAGTTAGTTACGTCCGAAAGTAAACCGGGTGCGGCCAAAGGGTGGGCTGAAATAGAAGTTGTCTGTGTTGGTGGTAAAACAGCGGCGGTGGAGCTTGAATCTCCTTTTGGTTCTCCTGATAATCCCCTTTCCATAGAACAGTTGAAGGACAAATTTCGTGACTGCGCCGCCCACGCAGTTCACCCAACGCCCAAAGCAAATGTTGAAAAAATGATTACCATGATATTAAACCCGGATGCTCTGGCAGACTCCGTAGACCTAATCAAGCTCTCGTTGATTACCAAATAACGAGACGGGCTTCTCAATTACGCAAAGAATTCCAATTAACTACTAACGGTTCAGAGGAAGGTATTTTTGTCGACAGAACAAACCATTAAAGACGCCATCGACACACTGCTGCGGGCTCGCCCTGGCTTTTGGAGTCGCACTGCCTGCGGTGTCACCAGATCCATGGGGCAGATTCCAGCATTGATTGACCGGAACGCCTACTCCGTGGAGACGTCAAGAATTCGAATTCTGCTGATCGGTGGATTGTCTGGTCATAACGCCGATGTGGACATGGCGCTCCACGCTCTGGAACTATTTGCCGGCGGCGGTGACGTTCTTTCTCTGCGGATCGCCCTCAGCGCCGTGCCCTGCGCCAACCCAGACGGCCTTAGATTAAATGCTGCACCGGGCAACGGCGTCGGCGGTAATCCCTCCGGTGTCTACCCACCAGAAGGCAAGTTCTACTACGACCCTGAAGACCCGGAGAAACGGTATCTCTGGCGTTGGATCTGTTTTCAAGCGCCTGATCTGGTCTTGGAATTGCATTCTGGTGAGTCGTTGCAATGGGAGGTCAACCAGGCGGGGCAGGGCCTTGCACCTGGGTTGGCTGCCAAGACCGTTACCGGGGAACAGGGGCTGCTTGCGGCCCTGGGCACCGGGCACCCGGATGGGTTGGGGACTATTCCAGGAATCCGGCTGACCGCCAATGATGAACAGCTTCCCCGGGAACTGAGTCGCTTGTTCAGCATGCTTAGGCAACTGGACGTGCTCACCACGTCTGATGCGCGAAAATCTTTGGATGTCCGTCGCAACCGTTCCAAAGTCGAGATCGCCAAGATCTTGGCGAACGCCTATGGCCGCACTTTTGAACCCATTGTCTACACACAGGGAGTGCCCCTCAGCGGCCGGCTGCGGCTGCACCAACTGGAACCAACCAGTGAAAATCCAGCGCCTGACATTGCACGTTTGCTGGAAGGCTTCACGTCGGCAGGAGTGCCCGAGGACCTGGCTCCTTCTGCTTTGGCATCGGTGGTCTGGGCCGACGAACTGGCCGACGCCACAGGCGAAGCTCACTATAACGACCTGGTCATTCAAGCGGCAGACCGGTTTGAGTCTCGAGGCCAAGGCAGTGCCCCTAAACCCTGCGACCCTGATTTCCGCACCGAAGATATGTTCATGAGCGGGGCAATATTGGGCCGTGCCTTCAAGCTGACTGGCGACACTAAATATGCCGATACCCTGGCCAATTTCATGGTGAACGGCAAGATTCAACAGAGCCACGGACTGTTCTGGCATTGCCGCTCTGCCGCCTACTACTGGGGTCGTGGTAACGGTTTTGCCGCCATGGGTTTGGCCGAGACTCTGACCTACCTGCCGGAAGACCATCCACAGCGCCCTGCTATCACCACGATGTACGGACGGCTCATGGAGTCGCTGCGCCGTTTGCAACACCAGTCTGGCATGCTAAACAACGTACTGGATGTACAGGGCTCATACCTGGAGTTCACCGCCACTTGCATGATGGGTTACGCGATGGCTCGCGGCATTCGATTGGGTTTCCTTTCCGATGATTTCCAAGACGCAGTCGATCTGGCTTGGCAAGGCGTTGCCGAAAGGGTCGACGATGTTGGCAATGTGGTCGATGGCTGCGCGAGCACCGGAGTTCAGAACAACGTCCGAGAGTACCTAGACCGCCCGGCAATCTTCGGTTTTGACGACCGCAGCGGCGGTATGGCCCTGTGGTTTGCCGTTGAGGCAGAGCGGTCGGACCGCGGAATCTGAATTCAAGATCTGATTTAACAAATAGCGGAGGTAGTTCAGTGGCCCAACCCTTGTCGTTCAGTTTCAACAGCGTGGCCCAGGAAGTCATTTGTGCATCTGATGCCATCAGAGGTTTACCCGGTGTTTTAGACCGATTGGGTGCCACTAGGGCAATGGTCACTTGCGGCCCATCGATACTGGAGAAATCAGACGTTATCCAACGGGTACAAGCAGCACTGGGAGACCGGTTTGTTGGTCTGTTCTCCGGGGTGGCACCACACTCGCCCGTGCACACGCTGGACGAGGCGATGTTACTGGCCTCAGACGTAAAACCAGACATCTTGGTCAGTGTTGGCGGCGGCAGCACCCACGACACCACCAAGGGCATTGCCACGTTGCTAGGCGAGGGTGGGAGAATTCACGATCACCAAGTTATATTTGAACCGCCGGACAATATAACACTGCCCAAGCTGTCCACAAATCGAGTGCCCATCGTCACCGTGCCCACCACCATGGGAGGTGCTGAACTCAGCCGAGGTGCTGGTTTCGCCGACAAAGACCTTGGGCGAAAAGTTGTAGTTGCCGATCCCTCAACCATCCCGCGTTCAGTGGTGATAGATGGCCAAGCCCTGGCGACAACTCCCATGAACATCTTGTTGTCCACCGCCATGGGGCAGATGCGGATAGCAGTGGAAACGGTCTATTCAACCCGCCACAACCCAATCTCTGACTCAATGGCCCTGCATGCAATCTCAATGCTGGTGGAATACCTGCCGCAGTGTCCAAGCCTT
>CAVODA010000050.1:0-8212 GCA_963694265.1 Dehalococcoidia bacterium | reverse complement strand
GAGTCCAAAGAGGCCACGTTGGCCGCCCTGGCTGCTATTGGCACCAGTGATCTGGGAACCTGGACCTCTTCTCCGGTGTCGGACCGTTCGATGCCCATGTCGTTGGTGAAGTCCTCGGCCCCAAAGGCTAATGCGATGACCCGCGACGTCGATTTAGCAATGTCTCTGGCATCGACCATTGCGCTGGCGGTCTCCGCCCAGGCCACTACCTTGGTGGAGCCAACCTCAACGCCGGCAGAGGGTTCAATCGCCTTCAGCATGTGGTCAAGGTCGCGCATGTTCCAGGTTGACTCAACCTTGCCCAGGCTGATGCCATAGAGGTCTGGAGAAACCAGCTCTTCCAACTCGGTCCGCGTAAGGCCGGTATCCAGGGAGTTCACACGCACAATGACTCGTTGCCCTTCCTGGTGCAGGATTGGCACCCATTTCTTGGCCAGCTCTCTGGCATTGGTCTTGCCACCGGCGTGGACGGAGTCTTCCAAATCCACGACTATTACGTCGGCCTTGAACGACCTGGCCCGTTC
Organism: Dehalococcoidia bacterium; assembly: GCA_963694265.1. Lineage (GTDB taxonomy): Bacteria > Chloroflexota > Dehalococcoidia > Lucifugimonadales > UBA3495 > UBA9611. The sequence continues at coordinate 7,688 of CAVODA010000050.1, read as the reverse complement.
CAGCATGTTTTCCCGGTTGCCAGGCACAAATATAAAGCTGCGGTAGAGTTCCAATGAAGACCTCGTTTGAGTAGGTGATGGATTTTTTGGGAGATGCTGGAAAGTTAGCATAGTCCGCATGATAGGTTATCGAATCAAACGTACGTTAATTCCCAAATTGAGGGTGGCCCAACTTCGATCTGCTGTCAGAGCGGGCAGTCCAAGTCGTTTCGCCAGGCTCAAGCATGCCCCGTCACCGAGGGAAAGTCCATTCCGCTGGTCCATTGCCCACAACTCAGCTACGGTCTCAGCATCTTCTGCCGTAAACGGGACTATATTCAGTCCCAGATATTCTAAGTCGTTGCCAACGTCCCGTGGGTTTCGGCTACTCTGTACGATGATTTTTTGGAGAACTTCAGCCCAGTTGACACTGGATATCGACGATACCGAGACGGCAGATTCGACTATCTCTTGTCCTGGCTCTCCATGAAGCAACACCAGAAGCGCCGATGCATCCAGTACGTAAGACGTTGAAGCTTCCAAATCAGCCTGCTGGCTCACGCCTCGGCTTCCTGACTGGCCTCGTCTTGCCTGTCGGCGATCAATTCATCGACCAAGCTAATATCTGAGGAGACGTTTGAAAATGTTGTCTTCAACCGGGCCAATACGGTTTCGGGCTTCTCCAACACAATCTGGCCGGCATTCAATCTTGCTATCAAAGTTTCCCCCGCCACGATTCCCATCTCTTTTCGGATCTTTGCGGGAATCACAAACCTACCCTGGGGGCCAACTGTTATTTCGTTATATCTCTGCCCTGCCATATTAGTTCAATTATGGCACATATATCATTTCTGTGCCACATATCATTAAATTATTCCATGTCTCCCCAGGTGAGGCCCCATTTGGTGTCCACCTTCAGGGTTACGTCCAGGTCCATGGCGGCGGGCATCTCGTCGAAGACCAGGTCTTTGAGGGCGTCCATCTCTTCCTTGGGTGTCTCAAAGACCAGTTCGTCATGCACTTGAAGGAGCATTTTGGTTTTCATGCCTTCTTCGTCCAAGCGATTTTGCACTCGAATCATGGCCAATTTCATGATGTCGGCTGCAGTGCCTTGGATGGGCATGTTGATGGCCATCCGCTCGGCCCCGCCTCTAACGTTGAAGTTGGGGCTGTTGATGTCTGGCAGATAGCGCCGCCGACCCAACAGGGTCTCAACGTACTGCTCTGCTCTGGCTTTGACCTTCACCTGCTCCAAGTAGTCACTGATGCCGGGATACTTGGCAAAATAGGCCTCGATGAATGAGGCGCCTTCCTCTCGACTAAACCCGGTCTGTTGGGAGATACCGTGGGCTGACAGACCGTAAATCACCCCAAAGTTGAGCACCTTAGCGATACGTCGTTGGTCTGACACCACGTCGTTTAGCGGAACATCAAACATCAACGAAGCCGTGGATGAATGAATATCCTCTCCCCTTCGGAAGGCTTCCAACAAGCCTGGGTCCTGGGATATATGGGCCAGCACCCGCAACTCGATTTGCGAGTAGTCGGCCGAGAACAGCAGCCAATCCGGTGCTCCGTCAGCTACAAAAGCCTTCCGCACCTGACGGCCCATCTCCGTCCGGATGGGTATGTTCTGCAGGTTGGGGTCGCTGCTGGACATCCGCCCCGTGGCCGAGCCGGTCTGGTTGTAGCTGGTGTGCACTCGTCCGGTGGCCGGATTAACCATATCGGGCAAAGCGTCTACGTAGGTCGACTTTAGCTTGGACACCTGCCGGTACTCCAGAATCTGGTCTACCACCGGGTGCAGGCCTTTCAGACCCTCAAGGGAGTTGGCATCAGTGGAGTAGCCGGTCTTGGTGCGTTTGGTCTTGGGTAGGCCAATCTCGTTGAATAGCAACTCGCTCAACTGTTGGGGCGAATTGATATTCACCGTGTGGCCAATGGACTTGTACAGTTCTTCCTCGGTTTGGAACAACTGCTCTCGCAGGTCTTCAGACATCTCACGCAGCCCGGCCGAGTCTAGCTTGATGCCGTGGCGCTGCATCGTTACCAGGATTGGGACCAGCGGCATCTCCATGTCGGTCATCAGGTAGCTCAAACCCTCCCGTACCACCGGCTCTTCAAAAGCGAGTCGCAGACGGGCGGTCATATCGGCGTCAGCGGCGGCGTATGGGGCGGCAGATTCTATGTCCACTTTGTCGAAGGTAATCTGTTTCTTGCCGGTGCCGATCAACTTGTTGATGGGCGTCATTTCCTGGCCAAGAACGTCCAAAGCCAGGTTCTTGAGCCCCAATTGGCCACGGCTCAGCAGATGGGCGGCCACCATGGTGTCGAAATCGACGCCCTGGCATTCTATACCGTGGCTGGCCAGTATTGTCATGTCATAGTTGGCGTTGTGGGCACACTTGCTGATATCGGGCGACTCAAATAGCGGTCGCACTGCCGCCAGTACCTCTTCCATCGGTAGTTGCTCACCTTCTTGATGGCCTACAGGCACGTACCAGGCCACGGTGGGGGCGGTGGAGAAACTTAGTCCCACCAGACCCGCTTGTACGGCGTCCAGGCCGGTAGTTTCAGTATCAAAGGAGAACTGACCGGCTTCATACAGAGTCGCCAGCATCTGTTCCAGTTGCTGTTTGGTCTGCACCACCGTGTAGTCAACATCCTCAGACGGCACAGCTACCGGAGCAACCTCTGTTGCTGTAGAGGTTTCTGAACCGTCCGGTTCCGGGACTCTGGGGATAATAGTAAAGAACTCAAGCTCGGTCATGAACTGGACCACTACGTTGCGGTCAAAGTTGCCGAATTTGGCGTTTTCAAGGTCCAATTCCACCGGGCTATCACAGTCGATGGTCATTATCCCGCGGTTGAAGTAAGCCCGTTCCTTGAACTCTTCCAGCGACGACTTTACGCTGGGCCGTTTGACCTCTTCCAAGTGCTCGTAGATGCCTTCCAGGTTGTGGTATTCATTGAGCAGGGCAATGGCTGTTTTCTCCCCTACTTTGGGCACGCCGGGGATATTGTCCGAGGCGTCACCCAATAGGGCTTTGAAATCGGTCTGTTGTGCCGCTGTGAGACCGGAATAGCGCTCCATCAGGGCTTCTTCGTCGTAAACCTTGCGGTCTTGGATGCTGGAAGCTAAGTCGACCCTAACTCTGGGGGATATCAGTTGGAAAGTGTCCCGGTCTCCGGTGAGGATTACCGAGTCCATACCAATTTTCTCTGCTTGGGAGGCCAGGGTCCCAATGACATCGTCTGCTTCCCAGCCCTCAAGCTCGAAGACCGGCACACCAAAGGATTCCATCAACTGTTTAACACGGCCAAATTGGGGGCGTAGTTCTTCGGGTGTTGACTCGCGCTGGCCCTTGTACTCGGGAAATTGCTTGTGGCGGAAGGTGGGCGCCGACATATCAAAGGCGATGGCGCAGTAGGCCGGGTTCCATTCGTTCAGTGCCCGCAGAAAGACGTTGGCAAAGCCATAAACGCCGGTCACGTCCTCGCCGGTGGCGTTCACCGTGAGGTGTCTTTGGGTGGAAATGGCCCTGAATGACCGGTGGACCATGGCATGGCCGTCCATGATCATCAACAGCGGTTCGCGTTTCTTGGCTGCCGGGGTTTTCGAAACGGTTGTGGGAGTCGGAGTCGCGGCTAGTTCCGGCTGGTCATCGCCGAACATGGGAATCGTGTGGGCTTGTTCATCCGCCATGGCGGTACCTCAGCAGGTCCGAATTCATCCCCGAGCCTGGTTGGTTGGCCAATACGGGGTTGCAGTTATAAGCAGCCGCCGCCAGGGGTAAAAACCGCAGGCGAGACTGGCCGCATTATACATTAGCCAATAGTGGAGCCAATAGTGGAGCCAATAGTGGAGCCGTCAGTAGATGGCGCGCGTGGGGAGAGTCCGTATCCGCCTTCGGTTTCATACCAACCACTCACGAATGCCTCGCCGAAAAGCTCATGATAAAATGTATGCTCTAATTACCGTGAACTCGTAGGTAATTAATCGTTGCTGGAAAATCGATACTGGCTAAACTGGACAAGATAAGTGCCGCTCTACGAATATCGCTGTGGCGATTGCCAAAAAATATCCTCTGTGCTCGTCCGCACGGTTTCTGAAGACACCAAGGACCTGCAACCCAATTGCGATCACTGCCAGGGCACTGACATGCAACGGCTGATATCCAAGTTCTCATTCCGGGCGTCATGGGGTGACAGCCTCAACTGGGTGCCCAGTAGCGAGACCTCTCGCGATGTGGACGAGAACAGCCCGGCCAGCATTGATAGCTATATGGGGCGTATCAAGAAGGAAATGGGCGGCCAAACCAGTCCCGATTTTAACGAAGAGCGACGCGACCTCAAAAACCTTTAGATTATCTAGTCACTAGTGGGAATCCACTTTAGTTGGTCTGCAGGAGAGCCCAGTGCCGATATATGAATACCGCTGCCAAACTTGCGCCAAGTTGTCTTCATTCTTTGTGAGGTCAATCGGCAGCACATTGGAGCCTGTTTGCTCCCACTGTCAGAGCAATGATATGGAAAGACGGATGTCGTCATTTGCCACCGGCAAAACCGTTGGCTCAGTCCATGAGAATTTCTCGTCGGGCTCCGAGCACCGGTCACCGGGTTATTACAACGACCCACGAAACATTGGACGCGGCGTTGAAGACGCCTTCACAAAATTTGGAAGGGACATGCCTCAAACCATGAGAGAAAACATTGACGCCGCCCGGTCCGGTGAGACCCCCAAGGGGATGGACCTGTGACCAGCGGTAGGGGACCAGATAGCCCTAGCCAAAGCCACTACCAAACGATTTTCCACTGCATTGAAGCAGCCTCAAGGTACGTACCTTCAACACAATCGCCGGCACCGGCTCTACAAAGTCTGCGGGAGTTAATCCCCTCTCTGCCCGCTGCGTCAGCCATGGCTGAGACGGACGACGGCCCTCCCACCAGTGCCCAAGAAACTCTCGGTTTGGCGAGTGTGGCAAACAATTTACTGTTGCTCCTGGACGAGTCTTCCTCAGCAAACCCGCTGGGTTGGGAGACCTTGGGAGGAATCAAACGGGTGCTGGATGAGCTGACCGACCAGCTTAGCACGACGATTCGGCGCGAGAAAGCAGAGCTGGTGCGCGGACTCTACGTGATAATCGACCCCACAATAACCGGTGGTCGCGACCCGTTGACGATCGCCCAATCTGCCATCCAAGGCGGGGCCAGGATGTTGCAACTGCGAGACAAGATTCGCGACAAAGGCGACTCTCTACCATTGGCCAGAGGGCTGCAGAAACTGTGCGCTGAATCCGGAGCTTCTCTGATATTGAATGACCATGCTGATGTTGCCGCAATAGTTGGCTCAGCAGGGTTGCACGTGGGCCAGACTGATCTGCCAGTGGACCAGGCGCGGCAGGTACTGGCGTCGGACCAGGTTATTGGCCGGTCCAATCATGAATTTGATGAACTGGTGGAGTCAGAGGCGATGGGCGTTGACCACGTGGCCTTCGGCCCTATCTACCACACCAACACCAAAGGCGTGGGGCGTCCGCCGCAGGGCACTGACCGAGTGCGTGAGGCTAGAGCCATCGCCAAAACACCGTTGGTGGCGATCGGTGGAATCAACGCAGAGAATGCTGCCGCAGTCATTGAAGCCGGGGCCGACGCCATCTGTGTCACTGCGGCCGTAGGCGCAGCGACCGACCCAGAGGCAGCTGCGGCCAAACTGGTGAAGGTCATTGAAGACGCGGGCGGGCGCATCTAATGCCCTCACGCTATCAAGTAGCTCTATCAGAAATTGGCACCGCAGTAATCAACGAACTCACAGAGCGAAACGGTGACCGGGAGCAGGCTTTGTCTGTCTCCAGGGAAGTAATCAGGTTCTCCGCCAATGCCATCCGCGCCGTGCACCGCGGGGATTTTGACGATGCCAGGGAGCTCATTAAAAAGGGCGACGCCAGACTAAGGGATGCTGACCACATCGAGGCTAGCAGCCCTTCCATATTCAACGCAGGGTTCATGAATGACGCCCGCAAAGAATTTACTGAAGCCAACGTGACTCTGGCAGTGATTTCCGGATCTGACATACCCTCAATCAGTGACCTCAAAGTGGATGCAGCCGCCTATATCAACGGAATGGCTGAGGTCATTGGCGAACTACGCCGGTATATCCTAGACGCGCTACGTCGCGATGCCGTGGACGGCTGCCCGGAGTTCATGGATATCATGGACGAGATGTACGGGGTACTGGTGACCATCGACTTCCCAGAGGGAGTTACCAGCGGGCTAAGACGCAATACCGACGCCATGCGCGGCGTCTTGGAACGAACCCGGGGCGACCTCACCATGGCCCTACGTCAACACTCGTTGGAGGCACGGTTGGCCGAGTGGGAAAACAACCGGTCTCAGAGCTAAATTAGGTCAATCAAACAAAAATCACATAAAAATTTCACTGGAGAATGAATACCATTCTTTAGACTCCCTAAGTATATTTATCGACGCTGTTCGGATTTAACCAGCGTTCAACTATCCCGGAGACAATTAGATGCCCGAAATGAAAATCAGCTTTCTTGGCACGGGGTCAGGCACATCGACCAACAGGGCCCATACCGCCATCGTCTATGACTGTGACGATGGCACTCGCCTTTTGATTGACACCAGTTCGGGCAATTCAGTCGCTCGAGGCGGATCCGAACTGGGTATTCCGGTGGAGAGTTTCGACAAAGTGCTGATCTCCCACCATCACCCAGACCATCTATCTGGATTGTTGTTTGTCCAGTTTGTTCGGGCGTTGGAGCGTCAAGATGCTCCACCCCTTGAGGTCTATATCACTGGAGAATCGCTGGACTGGGCAATAAATATGTGCGCCACCAGCCACCTGAACGTCGCCGAGGTAGACCATGAAGGAGCCACTAACTCCGATGGGAGACAGGTCATGCGCTGGATCGTAGTGGAGCCCGGTGAAGAAATCAGTCTTGGCCCAACCACCACCGCATCCTGCTTCCCAGCGGACCATATCTCTGGTGCCGTGGGATGGAAGGTAAACTCAGACGGGATGTCAGTTGTCTTCTCTGGAGACACCCGGTTCAACCCTGAATTGGTCAAGGCGTCCAACGCAGCACGGTTGTTGATACACGAGGCGTTCCGGACGGACGAAGAAAGTGAGGTCGCTCGCACGCACGGACACTCCACAGCCGGTGATGCAGGCCGTGCCGCCTCCCAGGCTGGGGTCGCAGAACTGGTGATAACCCACCTTGACTCGGCGTTCGACGCCAACCCCCAACCATTAATTGACGACGCCAAGAAACACTATTCCGGCCCAACCAGCGCCGCCAACGACTTATACCAGATAACCATCAGCGCTCCTTAAACACCTTTCATAAGACAAGAGACAAAAGGAAAACGTCCTTCCCGAATAATCGGGAAGGACGTTTTTTTGATTCGGATTAACTGGATATTTAGCCTTCGATCATCCTCTTGAGGTTGGCCACGGTTTTGTCCATTCTGGATCGGACAACGCCAGCCCAGGCCTGTTCATAGTTGTCGCGGAGACCAATCATCATCTCGTGGGTTAGGTTACCCCAGTCAACTTCTACTGTTGGCAACCAGCAAAAGTGGGACACTTTCGTAAAGGAGAGATTAGAGGGAAATGTCGGCGTTCTGGGACTCCCCCAACATGCGGTTGTAGCGTTTGCGGCTAGCTAGCGTCTGAGCTTTCACCT
>CAVODA010000049.1:0-8230 GCA_963694265.1 Dehalococcoidia bacterium | reverse complement strand
CCCTTTTCTTTGCGTAACAGCTATTCGCTAATGCGTGACCGCGATCGCCTCGATCTCGATCAGCATGTCCTTGTGAATCAAACGTTTGACCTCAACCAGGGTACTGGCGGGGTAATCGCTCTTGAAGAACTCGCCGCGCACCTCGTGGATGGCGGCGAGGTGCTCCTCCAGGTTGGTGACGTAGACGGTCACTTTGACGACGTCATCAAAGGTGGCGCTGGACTCGGCCAGGACTGCCTCCATGTTCTGCAACACTTTGCGAGTCTGGGCGTGGATATCGCCAACGCCGACAATGCTGCCGTCCAAGGCTCGGGCCACCTGGCCAGAGATGAACACCATCGTGCCGGCCGGCGTCTCCACTCCCTGGGTCATTATTCCCGCTGGGAAAGAGACCTTGTCGCTCAGAAGAATGGTCTTAGTCATGATTAGTCTCCTAAATGACCTTTTCTATTTAAACGAGTGAAACGAATCTAGGAGCTAAGCCTTAACGCCACGCGGCGTCGGTGGGGTAAATGTTCTTGCTGCCTCGGGCGGAACCCTTGATGCCTTCTACTCGCCATTTCTCGGCGGCAGCCTTGAAAACCTGGAAATGGGGCGCGGCCAAGTGGGCGTTGAATGCGTCCTCATCCTTGTAAACTTCGTACAACCAGATGCGGTGATCATCATCGGCATCCTCAACGGCGTCGAACCGCAGGCAACCGGGCTCGTCTTCGTTGGCACCCTTGGCGTCGACCATCAGCGCTTCTAGGAACTCTTCCCGGTGTCCCTGCTCAATCTGAATGGGAACGATTACTACGTACATAAAAATCTCCAAAAACTAATTGCGGCAAATCAAGTCTGGCTGCCGCCTGTAGGCAGGCGAATGGTAACGCCTTTGCGCGGCCGAGGCAACGCATCGGCTGACGACTGGTTGCCGTGGTAACATCCTGCGGGCAATCGGACATAATTTACGGGTAAAATCCGTTAATGATTACTAAGTCTTAACAGGCTTTTAGAGGGAGCAAGAATGTCAGAGCCACGAGTTGTTAGAAAAGAAGAAGTGGAACAATTAATGCGGGCTCCTGGGGTTTCCGTGGCCAGCAGCATCAACAAAGAAGTGGGCGCAACAGAGATTTCCAGCGGCATCACTACTTTCCAAGAAAGGACCTCCAACACCACCCACTTCCATAACGCTGAGGAGTCAGTGATCGTCATTGAGGGCGAGGGTATATTGATGATTAACGGACAGGAAAATCATATCCGCCAGTACGACGCCGCATTTATTACTCCGGGCACCCACCACCGGCTGATCAATACCGGAAACGTGCCGTTCAAGATTGCCTGGTCTTACGCAACCGTGGACGTGACGCGCACGCTGGTGGACGATTAGCTCAGGCTCTGGCGACACGGTTTAGCCCCGGAAAAATCAGCTAGAGAAATCATTTCAAGACCGACTACTAGATGAACCTACTACACGTAGAAAAGCCATTTGTGAGCCTGCTCAGCGGGTTGTTGCCACTGCCCTGGTGATGAGTGGTCACTGGCCTGATCGGCGTATTTGGTGGAACGTCTGCCGGGTTGGCCATCGCACCTGCGTTGCAGGTGTTAACTTGGCCGTTTTGGGTGTTTACGATGGCAATGCTGGCCTGGGGTTGGTGGCTGGCACCGTCCCACAGTAGCTGGCGAGGGTCTGCCTGCAAGAACCGCGCCACCTACACACTAATGGCTTCAACAGTCTTAGCGTTTACCCTGTGGGGTCTGCGGTTTGCCGGGAAAATGGGTGAGAGTCCGATTTAGGACTTCGCCTGTTGTTCGGTGGGCTTAATAGACTCGTCAGGAGCCTGGTCAGCCTCGGTGTCCGGTCTAACAATGCGGTTTGGCTGTAACGCTGACAGAGTCATGGCCAACAGCACGATGCCCATCATCGTCAAGAACGCGTAATGCAGGCCCACTGTGAACGCGTGGCCAACTCCCTCAGCCCCGCCCCGCACCGCTTCCAGGTTGGGCTCGTGTCCCATTGATGCCATGGAGGCGGTCACAATGATTGTGGCAAAGGCGATGCTGGTGACGTTGGCGGCGTTACGCACGAGGTTCAAGAACCCGGAAACCACACCATACTTGGCAATTCCCACTGCGTTCATAACCGAGCTGGAATTTGGCGAATAGAAAATTCCCATGCCCGTGTTCATCAGCATTAACGCCGGGACCACCATCCACAGCGAAGAATCTTCTTTTACAAAGGAGAGGATTAGTAGCCCAGTGGCTGACGACGCCAGCCCGCCGACGGTGAACGGACGCCAACCGAACCGGTCTGAGAGCACCCCGCTTACGGTGCCCATGATGGCCATGCAAATAGCGCCAGGCACCACCACGAACCCCGCAGCTTTAGCGCTGTACCCAAGCACGTTTTGCAGGTAGAAGGGCATCATGAACAGGACCGCGGACGAGCCCAAAAATGTCAAAAAGGCCGCGGAGACACCTAGAGAAAAAGTGCGGCCCTTGAATAGCCTCAAATCCAACATGGGAGAATCGGCCCGCAGTTCCCACCAGATGAACGTCCCCAACATGCCAATTGCCCCGGCAAAGGCAGCCATGATTGGCAAAGACGTCCAGCCTGCTTTATTGCCGGTGGTCATGGCCAGCAGCAACGACACCAACACGCCCGTTGATAACGCTGCGCCCAACCAGTCAAACTTGTCCCGTCTGGCCTCCTGGACCGGGGTCCAACCGCGCATCACCCAGATGGTGGCCACAGCACCGATGATGTTCAAAGGCAATGTCAGGAAGAACACAACTCGCCAGTCAAAAAGGTCTACGGCCAGACCTCCGAAGGCCGGCCCTGCGATGGCACCTACACCCACCATGGTCATGAACATACCAATGGCTCGACCTTTCTCGTTGGCCGGAAAAACAGAGGTCACAATGGCCATGCCGGTGCCCTGGGTCATGGCCGCTCCCACCCCCTGGAGGATGCGGGACGGAAACAACATCTCCAATGAAGTAGACAGTCCTGATAGACCAGCCCCTGTGCCTAGAATGATGATGCCAATGATGTAAATCTTCTTGCGGCCGACCAAGTCGGAGAGTCGGCCCATTGGCAGCAGCAGCGCGGCGATGGTCAGGGCGTAAATAATCACCACCCACTGAATTGTGGGCAGGTCGGTCTGAAAGTGGCTGGCGACGGTCGGCAGCGCTACATTGACGCTGCCGTGGTCTACTACCGAGGCAAAAATGCCGATGGCCAACGCGCCAAAGACCCAATATTTATAATTGGGACTACGTGTTAGAGCGGTCCCGCCATCCGCTGCGGCGTCACTCGAAATGGTGTTGGGCTCATTAGACGACATAAGGACAAGGTTACTGCAATTTTGGTACCCTGTCTCACTGCCTGGCCGACTGTCTGGCCGACCATTTGATTAGGATCCCAAGCCACCACTTAGACGGCTGTTGTATCATGTGGTGCCCATGGTGCTTTACCGTGGGTTGGTGCAGACCATTACTTGAATAAATACGAATTTTGGGAGGCTTAAATGTCTAGAATACCCACAGCCAGCAGAGAGAACGTGCCTCAAGACCAACTGGCCGCCTTTGACGCACTGGTCGCGTCACGGGGCAGTGTGCCGGATATCGGCCCAGTGGCCATCATGATTAATGGCCCGGAACTGGCCAGCCGCGGCGAGAACTACCGAGCCTACTTCCGAGGCGATGAAATCACTCTGGAGGCGCCGGTGCGAGAACTGGCAATGATTCTGACCGCCCGTGAACTGGACTGCCAGTTCATCTGGAACGCTCACTCCGGCTACGCCCGCCAAGCCGGTGTCAGCGACAAGCTGGTTGACGATCTCCGCGACAAAAAAGAACTGACCGGGCTTTCCGACAAGGAGTCGGCGGTCATCAACTACGGACGTGAGTTCTTCCGCACCCATAAAGTGAGCCAGGCAACATTTGACGCTGCACAGGCTCAGTTTGGAACACTAGGACTGGTTGAGTTAACTAACCTGATGGGTTACTACTCCGCCCTGGCCTTCAACATCAACGCCTTTGACGTAGGTCTACCAGACACTCTAACCGAACTCCCGCTACCAATCTAAAGCCAACCAAACAAAGCCCCCTTTCGTAAGGGGGGTTGGGGGGATTTCGGTTCCCCAGTCTCCATGTCTAGACTTTGATAACCACAGTGTATTATTATCGATACACTGTGGTAGCTATGGATAACGTGGTATCAGAGGCAGCTAAGACTCTTATCGAAAGGGTTGGTATCTATCTGCCCGAAGATAGCACCGAAACCGTTACTCAGGCCTACATTTTCGCCGACGCTTGCCACACCGGCCAAGAGCGTAAAACTGGCGACCCCTACATCGTCCACCCCCTGGAAACAGCCCTCTTCCTAGCTGACCTCCACCTGGATGCTCACACCATCGTTGCTGCCCTACTTCATGACGTGGTTGAAGATTGTGGCGTTACATTGGAAGAGATTACGGAGCGCTTTGGCCCTGAAGTAAGCAAGCTGGTGGATGGTGTCACCAAGCTGACCCGCATGGATGACAAGCTCCAGCCACCAGAAGATGGAGCCAGTCTCTTAGACGACTCAGAACATCTCTACGCAGAAAGCCTGCGCAAGATGCTGGTTTCCATGGCCGAAGACATCAGGGTGGTTCTGATTAAACTGGCCGACAGACTGCACAACATGAAAACCCTGGGCGCTCTTTCTCCGGAGAAGCAGAAGCGCATTGCCCAGGAAACACTCGATATTTACGCTCCCCTCGCCCATCGCCTTGGTATCTGGGAGATTAAATGGCAGCTGGACGACCTGGCCTTCCGCTACCTGAACGAGGAAAAGTACCGCGAAATATCCAAGATGCTAGCCTCAAAGCGCGGAGAGCGTGAGGAATACGTAGAGAAAGTCTCCACCAGTCTGCGCGAGGAATTGGCCAGCTACGGCATCACGGCCGACGTGACCGGTAGGCCCAAGGGCATCTACAGCACCTATCGGAAGATGGAGAAGTACCGAACCCAAGGCAAGGACTTTGGCGACATCTACGACCTTTTTGCTCTACGGGTGCTGGTTAATGAGCCTGCGGAGTGCTACCAGTCGCTGGGCGTCGTCCACCAGATGTGGCATCCGATTCCCGGCCAGTTTGACGACTACATCGGCAACCCTAAAGAGAACATGTACCAGGCGTTGCACACCACTGTGATCTGCGACGGCGGTACGCCCCTGGAAGTTCAGATTAAGACCTACGAACTGCACCAGATCGCCGAGTACGGTGTGGCCGCCCACTGGGCTTACAAAGAGGGCACCTCGGGCGACCAGCGGTTTGAAGAAAAAATGACCTGGCTGCGGCAACTCTTGGAGTGGCAGCGTGAGGTTTCCGGAACCGCCGAGTTTATAGAATCGGTCAAACAGGACATCTTCCACGACCAGGTCTTTGTTTACACACCCAAAGGTCGAATTGTTGAGCTTACCTCTGGTTCCACACCGGTGGACTTTGCCTACAAGATTCACACGGACCTGGGTCATCACTGCATCGGGGCCAAGGTCAACGGCAAACTGGCTTCGTTGGACACTGCCTTGGAGAACGGCGACACCGTTGAAGTACTTAACTCCAAGTCCGACCGCGGCCCTAGCCTAGACTGGTTGAACCCAAACAAGGGTTACGTCCGCTCCGCCGGAGCAAGACAGAGTGTGCGCCAGTGGTTCCGGCGTCAGGAGCGTAGCGCCAACGTCCAGCGTGGCAAGGAACTCCTGCTGCGTGAGATGCGTCGTCTGAACCAAAAGGTAGAAGACGAGACCCTGATCGACCTATTCAAGGTCGACTCCATGGACGAGCTGCTGGCCAACTTGGGCTCAGGAAACATCGCAGACAGCTTGCTGAGCCATCGGCTGACTCTGATTGGACACGAAACCGAAGAACCGCTAACCCAAAAGCATAACGAACAGGCCCCCGCCAGTCCCAGTTCGGGTATCAAGGTTTTGGGAGTCGGCGACTTGCTGACGCAAATCGGCCGATGCTGCAATCCCATCCCCGGCGACCCGATCATCGGGTTTATCACCCGCGCCCGTGGCGTTACGGTTCACAAGCAGGACTGCTCCAGCGTCTTGCACGAAGACGAGCCGGAACGACTGGTGAGCGTACAGTGGGGCGAGGAACAACAGCTCTACCCCGTGCGCATCATTATGAAGGCCTACGACCGGGTCGGCCTTCTGCGGGACGTGACCGCGTTGGTGTCCAACGAGGGAGTGAACATCGCATCGGTGGTTACCGGCGATTACGCCGACAGCACCGTGACATTGAGCCTCACCTGTCACACCACTGGCCTAGACCAGCTGAACAAGATGTTCTCCAAGCTGGACGGCGTGCGTGGCTGCATCTCCGTGACACGTGACCACACCATCATGCCCCTCCCCGCCCGCAGCTAACCGCTCACTTTTTACCGCGAACCCTTCTCGCAAGCTTATTTGCGCCTGTCTGATTTACCTGTTTGAAATGTATAATGTGTGCTCGAGCTCACCCTGGAACGCGAAATATGCACTTAAAAATACATAAAAATCCTGGAGGTAAAGTTATGGCAGAGAGAAAACCCGTGAGCCCAGCAGGCGCCGGTCCCAGTGGTGCCCCAAATCAGGCTGCCTTTGCGCCTGGAATGATTGTCGGCGACTTATTGTTCGTCTCAGGTCACGTGTCAGTGGACAGCAGTGGCAAAGTGGTCGGCGAGGGCAACGCTGAAGCCCAGACACGTCAAGTGATGGCCAACATCCGGGCCGTAATCGACGCTGCCGGCGGCAAGATGGAAGATGTAGCCAAGATCACCTGTTTCATAACGGACATCGCCAGCTACCCGGCCTACAGTAAAGTCCGCGGAGAGACCTGGCCTAGCTCTCCACCAGCCAGTTCTACCGTGGTCGTCGCCGGCTTGGTGCGCCCAGAGTTCATGGTAGAAGTAGAAGCCATAGTCAACCTAGCCTAGGTAGCACAGCGACGTTTCGGTTTTATAAATACCCCTTCCTGCTAAGATTTCAGCCGGAAGGGGTATTTGTCGTTTAGGCGTGAATATGGAAACCCGGCCTTGCCGTCCGCCAGGATACAGAGGGCTCTTGGAATGGAGAGGGGCCAGGAGGGCAATCAGAGAGGCAGTCCCTGGCGTGAAACCGGGGACTGGGTTAGTCGTCGGCTGAGGCAGGGACCATTGGAATCGTATCTTCCCAATTGGGAATCAAGATGCGGCCAGTTGGCTCCATGGACATGATGACAAACGCCCCGGCTAAACTGGTGAAGGTTGAGACCAATATGGTTGCAGTATAAGAGTCAAACAACCCGAACAACACCCCACCCAGCCAAGCACCCATGGCCATTCCAGAACCGGCGCCAAAGGCCTGCCAGCCAAATGATGAACCCATTGGGCCACGACCAAAATATTGACGGTTGATGACCGGGAACGCCGATCCTTCGCCGCCGTACCCAATGCCAAAGATCACCGCAAACATGTAGAACTGCCAGGGTTCTTGTGCCCAGAAGAGCATCAGCACCGGGAGACCCTGCCAGACAAATGCCGTGGCCATGGTGCCCCTAGCGCCCAAATAATCTGAGATTACCGGCGTCAAGAACCTGGTGGAGACGCTGACCAAGGCCAGGGTGCTGAGCACACCTGCGGCACCTACGTTGTCCATACCGGCCAACACCGCAATTGGCACGATATAAATGATGACTATTGAATGGCTGACGCAGCCCAAGAAGTGGATGGACACCAACTTCCAGAAAGTGGTGGTGGACTGCATGCCGGATCGGAAAGCTTTGATTCGCAAACCCTCCGCCACACGGTCTCTTACGTGCACTACTTCTTCGGTATCAGGTGCGCCGAAGGGCCTGATATTGATGTCGCCAGGTCGGTTTCTGAAGAAGACCATAAGCGCCAACATCATGATTCCGCCCAGGATGCCGACGGACCAGAACGCCACTTTCCAGGATGAGCCGCTGATTAGGACGCTTATCAAAATCGCCATGATGGCCGGGCCAAGTCCGTGGGATGCCTGCAAGAAGCCCACACCATAGCCCAGGTGAGTGCGGAACCAGTATGAGGCGGTGGTAATGATCGGTACGTTGAAACACGCACTGGCAGCGCCGAGGAATATCCCGTAGGAAATCCACAGGTGCCATACCTCAGAGACGACGCCGGTCATCAGAGCGCCGACGATAAAAGCGGCGATGCCGACTAGGATGACCTTTCTTGCACCGTAGCGGTCGGTGCAGTA
>CAVODA010000048.1:0-8305 GCA_963694265.1 Dehalococcoidia bacterium | reverse complement strand
TGCAGCATCCCCGGCGAAACCTCACCAGTAAATGCGCCAGACTCCTGGAAATGCATGTTTTGAGCGCCCACTTTGACCGCAGAACCCTTGATCGCATCGCTGACAGCGACCAGGGATATGGCCGGCGGACAGAGCACCAATTCTACACCCGTGACTCCGGCGGCGCCGTCTCGCACTCCAGCGGCCAAGGCTGCGGCTTCCGAGACAGTTGTGTTCATTTTCCAGTTTCCAGCGACTACTAGGTCAGGCATGGGACTATCTCCAATTTTCTTTTGTGGTTGGGAGTGCGAATCGGCTACGGGCCGAACTTGGTCATTTTCCCAGCGTGGGAAAGGCCGTGGACCATTACGCTGGTGGCCGGTATGCTGCCGATGGAGCCTAGGGGGCAGGCACGTTCGTCAAACGTTGGCACGCCCTCGCCTTTGGTCAGCTTGGAATGCAGCATGAACGGCACTGGATGCCAGCTATGGGCAGCCATTATCGCCGGTGTGGAGTGGTCACCGGCGACCATCAAAACGTCCGGTTCCAGCTCGAGTATCTCAGGTATAAACAGGTCCAGTTCTTCCAGACAACGCACCTTGGCGTCAAAGTCGCCATCTTCTCCGGCGGCATCGGCCGGCTTGTAGTGAATGAAGAAGAAATCGTGCTTGTCCCAGTTGGCCCTGAGAGTATCCATCTCAGCGGCAAAGTTCTTGCCAGTGGGAATGACATTCATTCCGGCCACAGTGGCCAGACCACGGTACATTGGGTAGGCGGCGATGGCTGCCGGGTCCAGCCGGTACACCTCACCCATGGGAGGCAGTGACGGCATCTGGGCAAAGCCCCGCAACAACAGCATGTTGGCCCTTTCTTCTTCGGCCATCAACTTCGCTGCCTGCTTCACAAACTCGTTGACGATGTCGGCAGTTTTCTGGGCTTCTGGCTTTATCGCTTTCACTTCCAAGGCTTTGGCACCAGTGACCTGAGGGTCGGTCTCGGTGACCAACTCAGAGAGACCTTCACCGCGTAGGCGCAGCACAAATCTGTAGTCTTGGACGGAGAAAACATCCAACTGAACACCCGGAATCTCTATTCGGTCTAGGCGTTCGCAGATGGGAGCGCTGAATTCGGTGGGTATCCGGCCAGCGCGGCGGTCAACCAGCAGACCATCGCCGTCAACGAGGCAGAAGTTGCCCCTGGTAGCCACGTCACCCGGTTGCAGCTCGACCTCAATGCCCAGGGCTTCCAATGCCCCGCGACCAATCTGATGCTTCAGTGGGTCGTAGCCAAAGAGGGCCAAGTGGCCAGGTCCGCTACCGGGAGCCACACCGGGCAATACTGGGGTGGTCACGCCGCAGGCGCTCTTCTGAGCCAGTGCATCTAGGTTGGGAATATGGGCGGTTTCCAGCTCTGATTTGCCGGTGTCCGGATGGGCTAAACCGCCCAAGCCGTCGGCAACTAACAACACTATCTTAGTCGGTGTCTTGGTGTAACAATCTCTTAATTCTTCTACATCTATCACTGGTTATTTCCTCGTGTTTGGGCCTAATAATTCCCAAGCTGTTCTCTCGCCGTACAGCTTATCACCGATGGCTGAGTCGCCTGATTTTAATTAAACGTCTGGCAGGGCAGCAATGCCCGGTAGTTCCTTGCCTTCAAGGAATTCCAGGGACGCGCCGCCGCCGGTGGACACGTGCGTCATCTTATCCATCAGGCCCAGTTCTTCGATCGCCTCGGCCGTGGAGCCTCCGCCAACGACGCTGGTAACGTAGTCTAGCTTGGCAATGGCCTCGGCCACAGTTCGGGTTCCAGCGCTGAACCGAGGCATCTCAAAGACTCCCATGGGTCCGTTCCAGATTATGGTCTTGCACTTGCTGAGAGCCTCGGCAAAATCCTGGGCTGAAGATGGAGCAATATCCATGATGTACCAGCCGTCGGGAACGTCGCCTACGTGCATGACATCGGTTTCTCCGGGGTCGGCGGCAAACTCGTTGGCAATGACTACGTATTCTGGCAGATGGACTTCTATGTTAGCTGCTTCAGCCCGTAGCATGATCTCGCGGGCGAATTCCAGACGGTCTTCTTCAATCCTAGAATCGCCGGTCAAATAACCCATCGCGTTCAAGAAAGTGACACACATACCACCGCCGATGAACAGGTGGTCCAGGTCTTCCAGTAGGTTATCCAGCAGCAGAATTTTGTCGCTGACCTTGGCACCGCCCATCAATGCGGCCAGGGGTTTTTCCGGAGACTCCAAGGCTTTGCCCATCTCTTCTACTTCACGCTGGACCAACAGTCCCATGGCCGAGGGCAGGAACTTGGTTATACCGTCAGTGGATGCGTGGGCCCGGTGGGTAACGGCAAAGGCGTCCATCACGAAACAGTCCACCGAGTCGGCTAGTTCACAGGCAAAAACGCCGTCGTTCTTCTCTTCGCCCGGGTGGAACCGCAGGTTCTCCAGCAGGACCACATCACCGGGAGCCATGGCGGCGATTGCTTCGGCCACCACGGGGCCGGTGATCTCCGGCAGGCTCTTTACGGGGCGCTCCAGCAAGTACGCTAACCGGTCTCCAACGGGGGCCAGCCGCAGATCTTCTACAACCTCGCCTTTGGGGCGGCCCAGGTGGGAGCAGAGCACAACCTTGCTGCCCTGCTCAATTAGATACTTGATGGTGGGTAGAGTGGCCCGCAGCCGCTGGTCATAGAGGGATATTCCCTCAATTCCCTGGTCGATTGGCACATTGAAATCCACTCGCACCAGCACTCTTTTGCCAGCCACATCAAGCTGGTCCAGTCTACGTTTTGCCATTACCGTCCCCCTTCCGCCGCCCAGCGACCGAGGTCTGTCAGAGCGTCCATTCCTTCTTGTGATACGCCGCTTTGTGATAAACCGCTCAGGCCCGCCAAGGCTTGGTCAACCAACTCCTGGGCTTTGTCTTGGGAAACCCGTTTGGCGTCGGTGCTGTCCAGTATCTCAATCATCTTGACGATGTCGCTGTCTTCTAGGACTCGCTTCATATAAATGGCGCCAAGTTCTCGTTTAACGCTTACTTCAGCCGTTTCTAGTGTGTGTACCAGAGGCAGGCTTTTTTTCTTGTTAATAACGTTACTGGGGGTCATACCGTCGCCGCGTTCGCCCCACAGGTCGTCTATGTCTCGGGCAATCTGCCAGGCCATTCCCATGTTCCGGCCCACGTCAGCCATCTTGGAGCAGACCTCATCTGAAGCGCCGGTGACCAGCGCGCCGGCTTCAGCGGCGCAGGCAGCCAGTGCGCCTGCTTTGCGCCCAATCATGTCCAGATACGAGGCTGTGGTGACCAGCATTTGGTCTTGAAATTCCAGGTCCATGTACTGTCCCTCGCATAGGGAGAGGCAGGCCATGTCCAGGGAACGAACCGCCCGCAGAACCCGGTCGGCGGGTACATCTTTCTGGGCCAGACTCATCATGGTGGTTCGCCCCAGGGAATGCAGGCCGTCTCCGGCGTTAATCGCCTGTGCTGGCCCCCAGACCCACCAGATACTGGGCCGGTCTCCAGCCTCCGCCCGGCCGGCTTGGACATCACCGTGAACCAGGGTGAAGTTATAAATCAGATCCACGCTGGCAGCGACGGGCAGCGCCTTGGTGAAATCACCCGCCAGGGCTTCACAGGATGCCAAGGCCATCGCCGACTGAAAAGTCAGAGGGGAAGTCCCGCTCTGCTGCTGACCTTGTTCATCCACCCAGCCAAGGTGATAGCGCAGCACATCGTATAAGAAGCCTTCTCTGGATTCGAAGACTCCTTTGAGTTCGTCTTCCACGGCTTGCCGGTAGGATTGGTATATCTGTGGCAGCGGGATAATCTGTCTCCTAGTTTTCCGTGATTGGTTCCGGTTTAGTTCTGGGCCGAGTCCCAGACCGTAAGCACCTGGTCAAAGGGAATGGCCCCTTCTCGAAGAAGTTTGGGCGTGTTTGATGTTATGTCTACTACAGTGGACGCTGTGCCTTTGGGCTCAGGCCCGCATTTTAATACGTAATCCACGCGGGTGCCCATCTGGTCGATCAATTCAGCCAGGGAAATCAGGTCGGGCCCGCCGCTGATGTTGGCGCTGGTGCCAGTAATCGGCCCGCCCAACCCTTTAATCAATGCTAGGGGCGCTTCATGGTCTGGCATCCTAACGGCTACGGTTGCAATTCCTGCCGTGAGTCGGTCTGGAACGTCCGGCGCTTTTTGCACCACCAGTGTCAGGCCTCCGGGCCAGAACCGCTCCACCAATTTCTCGGCTGGTAGGGGCAGGTCGTTCGCCATCTTATTTAATTGATCCCAGCCGTTCACCAAAACCGGCAGCGCCAGGTCATCGGGACGGCCCTTAATCGCGAAAATTCGGTCAAGTGCCGTGGGGTTAAAGACATCGGCTGCCAGTCCATAGAGGGTGTCGGTGGGGATGGCCACCACACCACCATCTTTCAGGTGATTGACTGCCTTTTCCAAGTCTTCTGATTTCATTTATTGTTTGGGCTAACCTTGGGTATCCAAGTTAGTTACTACAACCCCATTGTTACCTACAATTTTGTGCCCCAGCACGCAGGAGTTCATAGCGCGCGGAGTATATCATGGGCTGGGTATCCCTTAGGTGTTAAAAAGCCGTCATATTCACCCCCAGAATCCGTTGACTTTATGTCGCCTCCAAACGGTATACTCGCCCATATCCAGCCGCTATAATTGTTGCGTGTTATGTAATTTGGGTAGTCCCATTAATTACATACAGGTTTCAGAGGTCTAGTTAGCGCGTTTTTTCCAGAAAGTTTGCCTGATTAGCTGATTTTAGGGTTATTAATTATTAATCGGGAATCCATTTATCCAGGATACTCAGGAGGTTGAGCCACGACTGAAAGCAAGTTGCCTCAAGGACGGAGAGTCGCCACCAGCGACGATTTGGAAGTCTCGGCGTATTTGGAGATTGCCAAAGGACTGGATGCAATCGGCTCTGAGGATGATGACGGCCAGAAATCGGTGAATGAGGGCGTGGTCGTAATAGATTTTGGCTCTCAGTACAGCCACCTCATTGCCCGTCGGATCAGAGAGTTGAAGGTCTACTCAATGGTCGCCCAGTCCAAGAGTACCTGGGACTCGGTAAAACACCTCAATCCCAAGGGCGTGATTCTTTCCGGTGGCCCAGCCAGTGTCTATGAAGAGGGCGCTCCCCAGATACCAGACTGGGTCTTTGAGCAGCACCTGCCGGTGTTGGGCATCTGTTACGGAATGCAGGCAATGGTGCACCAACTTGGCGGCAAGGTGGCCCCTGGCGCTAAACAGGAATTTGGTTACGCCGTTTTGCACCAGGATAGCCCTGAAGCTGGTTCCCCACTTTTCAACGACCTGCCACCGTCTTTCCAGGTGTGGATGAGCCACGGCGACCGGGTGGAAACACTGCCTGAAGGGTTCACCGGCACGGCCTATACCGAGAACTCACCGCTGGCTGCCATCGGCAACGGCGACAATATGTATGGCATTCAGTTCCACCCAGAAGTGAACCACACTCCCCTGGGCCAAGACATCCTGAATAACTTCCTCTTTGACGCCTGTGGCTGCAAAGCAGATTGGATCCCTAGCAACGTGGTCCACGACTCCATCAAAAACATCCGAGAACAGGTTGGTACCGGCAAGGTTATCTGCGCCCTATCGGGCGGTGTGGACTCGGCTGTTACTGCTGGGCTTCTGCACCAAGCCATTGGTGACCAACTCACCTGTATCTTCGTGAATAACGGCCTACTACGAATGGAAGAAGCCGAGAGAGTACAGACCACTTTCAAACGCGGACTGGGTCTGAACCTGACCTATGTGGACGCCACTGAGCGGTTCTTGAAGCGGCTGGAAGGTGTCACAGATCCGGAGATAAAACGTAAGGCGATTGGCGAGGAATTCATCCGAGTGTTCGAAGAGGCCGCTTTGGGTCTAGACGACGCCGAATTCTTAGCACAAGGCACACTTTATCCGGACGTCATAGAGAGCGAAGCCCCGGAAAACCGGACCTCCGCCCGGATCAAGAGCCATCACAACGTTGGTGGTCTGCCGGATAACATGAAACTCAAGCTGGTTGAGCCTCTGCGCTACCTCTTCAAGGATGAAGTCCGAGAGGTTGGCCTGGCCCTGGGTCTGCCCAATGACATGGTCTATCGACAACCTTTCCCTGGTCCCGGCTTGGCCATCAGGATCATTGGCGAGGTCACCAGTGAAAAACTGGAAATGCTGAGGAAGTGTGACTGGATCGTCATTGATGAGATCAAAGCCGCCAACCTGTACGACCAGATATGGCAGAGCTTTGCGGTACTCAGTGACAGCCGGACGGTGGGAGTGCAGGGTGATTTCCGCACCTACGGCTATGTCTGTGCCATCAGGGCGGTCTCCAGCGAAGACGCAATGACCGCCGACTGGGTAAGGCTGCCGTACGAGGTGCTGGCCCGCATGTCCAACCGCATCGTGAATGAAGTCCCTGGTGTGAACCGGGTGGTTTACGACATCACCAGCAAACCCCCTGGCACCATCGAATGGGAATAACCGGCTTTCTGGTTCAGTCATTTTATATGCGGAGCACCTACCTCTATCCGAGTCTTCATTCTAAAAGAGAGAAGGGACTTCGTTTTGGGATGCCAACCTCAAATTTGGCTCACCGGTACCTCCGCAAAGACCGGTGGTACCGGTGAGAGTACTCATAGTTGGCTCCGGCGGGCGGGAGCACGCGTTGGCCTGGCGCATCAACCAGAGTTCCAACCTGACCAAGTTATGGGTCGCGGGCGGGAACGCCGGCACAGCGGCCATTGCCGAGAATTTCAATATTCGCTCCAACGATGTTGACGGTCTGGTCAACAAAGCGAATGAACTCAAAGCAGACTTGGTCGTCGTTGGACCGGAGGCTCCACTAGCCATGGGGTTGGCTGACCGCCTGGACGGACTGGGAATACCGGTGTTTGGCCCCAGCCAAGCGGCGGCGCAGATTGAGGCCAGCAAGGGTTTTGCGCTGAATCTGATGCAAAAAGCTGGAGTACCCTGCCCCGGTTTTGCCAGCGTTCGCGATGAGGCTGGTGCCCAAGCCTATATAAAAAGTCACCCTGGGCCGATGGTCGTCAAAGCCGACGGACTGGCCGCTGGGAAGGGTGTGCTGCTGTGCGACGACTCGGAACAGGCACAAGCTGCGGTGAGATTATGTATGTCCGACCACGCCTTTGGTGAGGCCGGGGACACGGTGATATTGGAAGAATATCTCAGCGGGCCGGAGGTCAGTGTCTTTGCCTTCTGTGACGGAGAGAATCTCTCGCCGCTGGTTGCCGCCTGTGATTACAAACGACTTGGCGACGGTAACATCGGCCCCAACACTGGCGGCATGGGAAGTTTCTCCAGTCCTGATTTTTGGACTCCTGAGTTGGCCGCCCAGGTTGAGCAGACCATCATGCGACCGGTACTCAAGGCCATGGCCAAATGTGGAACTCCCTATAAAGGGGTTTTGTACGCCGGGCTGATGCTAACCGGGACCCCGTCTGATTGGAAACCCAAGGTCTTGGAGTTCAACTGCCGGTTGGGAGATCCTGAAACGCAGGTGGTGATGCCGCTTTTGGCGTCGGACCCGCTGGAACTGATGCTGGCCTGTGCTGAGGGTACCCTCAACAACGTGCAGGTAAAGTGGAACGAAAAGAACTACGTAGGCGTGGTTATGGTCTCCGGTGGCTACCCGGAGGAATACCAGACCGGTTTTAAGATAGCTGGCTTGGAGGAAGAAGGCCCGGAGGACACGATGGTCTTCCACGCCGGCACCAAGCTGGGTGACGGTGGCGTTGCTGGGCAACCACTCACTGTCGGTGGTCGCGTACTGACCGTAGTCGGCGGTGGTGACAACATGGAACAAGCCAGGGAACGTGCCTACGCAAGATTGGAGCTCATCAGTTTTGAAGGTGCGGCCTGGCGGCGGGATATCGGATCGGCAGCCAACCAGGGCTCCGCTCGGTCGACCGGCTAAGTAGATGCAAAAACTTGAAGTGTTATTCACCCTAGTTGAAGATGACCAAAGACTGCAGAATTATAGGCGCAAGAAATGGCTCCGCACTGAAGAGTTCCGGCAATGGCTGGGTCAGGACGAATTGTTGGAATTGACCATGGAACAAGCATTGGAGCTATACCGGGCATCGGGAGGCCGAGATTCCGCCGGGTTTAGGACCAATACTATTGAAGACATCCGCGATGGTCTGGATTTTCTGCTCTATGATAATATCAAGTTGGAAGGCCGCTTTGACGAGTGCGCCGCGCCTGGTGGAGCCTACCGGTTGGAGGCCACCGGCAAGGAGTTTCCTTCTTAT
>CAVODA010000047.1:0-8315 GCA_963694265.1 Dehalococcoidia bacterium | reverse complement strand
GCCACGGAGGGTGCGGCAGGTCTGGCCTATCAGACTGGCTACGTTGGCAGCGACTCGCCGATGATGTCTGAGATTCCCTATACCGACTACACATCCGGCGAACACACGGTCTTTGCCGTGATGGCCGCTCTGATGCACCGTCTGCGCACTGGCGAGGGCCAGTTTGTAGACATCTCCCAGACCCAGGCTACTAGTGCCACCATCCCGGAAATATTGATGGACTACTCGGCCAACAAACGGACTGGGCCGCGTCTGGGCAACCAAGACACGATTATGTCACCCCACGGCTGCTACCAGACCCAAGGCGACGACCGCTGGATAACCATCGCCGTCGCCACCGACGAAGAATGGCAATCCCTATGCCGGGTTCTGAAGCAGGACGATTGGGCGTCAGATTCCAGGTTTGCGGACTCGCTGAGCCGGTGGCAAAACCGGGACGCGTTGGACTCGCTGATTGGCCCGGTGACCAGCTCTTGGTTATCCCATGATTTGATGCACGCCCTACAGAAAGAGGGAGTTGCCGCCGGAGTGGTCATGGACAGTAAAGACTTGCTGTTTGACCCGCACTTGGTGGAGCGCAACTTCTACGAAGTGGTCTCCCATCATGAGAGTACCGGCATTCCGCCGCTGCCCTACGCTGGCCGCCCCTGGAAGCTGTCTAAAACCCCTGCCGTGGATGGCATGGCTGCCCCGCTAATGGGTGAGCACAATAGTCTCATCCTGGAAGACCTCTTAGGGAAAACCGCCGAGGAGATGGCAGCCCTAGAAGAATCGGGGATTATTGGCTACGGCCCCACCACCCCAAGGCCAGTGCAACGCCCGCCCCTGGAAGAACAGGTGCGCCAAGGCCGGATGCAACGCTTCGAAACCGACTTTGAAGAACAGGTCAGGAGAACGTTTCCAGCATAATGTCTAATCAGGAGCTATTAACTTGAGCGTTGGTTGGGCTATTTTGGGGACCGGGGGTTTTCCAGATGAGAAGGTTGCCCCCGCACTGAACCTGGTGGATGGCGGTGAGCTTATTGCCGTGATGAGCAGAGATGCCGCCAGAGCAGCGGAATTTGGTGCCAAGCATGGCGCACAGGTTGGTTACGACTCCATAGAAGCAGTGCTGGCTGATACTAGGGTAGATGCCGTGTATATAGCCAATCGGAATCACCTTCACGCCCCCCACGCCATCTTGGCCCTAAAAGCCGGCAAGCACGTGTTCATGGAAAAACCCATCGCCTTAAACTTTGCCGACGGGGTAGAAGTGGTTAAGGCTTCTGAATCTAGTGCCTGCAAACTGGGAGTCGGATTCGAATTGCGCCAACATCCGGGGAGGATCGAATCCAAGGAATTGATTTCTGCGGGTGCACTTGGCACGGTGGCCCTGGCACAGGCCCAGTTCGGCAGTGGTGTTCGTGGCAACATAAACCCCAAACCCCGCAGCGGCCACAGTGATCGGCTTTGTTGATCCTGATTCCACCGGTGGCGCTTTCGCCATGATGGCTTTGGGAATCCACTGTGTCGACGAACTACGGTTCATGCTAGGGCAGGAAGTCACCGAGATTGCTGCCATCACTGATGGGCAGACTAGTTCCCAGTCGCTGAAAAACCTAGCCACTCTTTCTCTACGATTCTCAGGTGGCACAATCGGCACCGTGAACTGCGGATTCCGTATGCCCGGGTTTGAAAACTCGGTCTCGATATACGGGAGTGACGGCAAGATAATCTTCAACGAAGCCTATCCTCCCCACACCCTCCAAGGCAGCATGGAGATATCCAGCCAAACCGTGAACAATACAACATCCTACGAACGGGACGGTCTGATTCTGATGCAACGGCAAATTGAGGGTTTTAATCAGGTGATCCAGCACGGGCATCAGCCAGCGGCCACTGCAAGAGATGGCCTAAAAGCCGTCCAGGTTATCGAAGCCATGATTAAATCAGCAGCAACAGGAATCACAGTAAAACTAGAGCCACTAAATTTCTAAAATCTCTTCCCTTTTACGCCTTGTAAGATAATCAGCAACAAGATTACTCCCCGTCCAATCGGATTCTCAGAGCAACAAAATGCCAGCTAAGCAATATTGCCCAGCTGGCATTTTCATTCCCTAATTCAAACTATGATACCGAAGGTATTTGGGTCCAGGCTCAGCCTGGTCTCTCTTCTCTCCACTGTGCAGTCGCATCAGCAACGAGATTTCGGCTTCGGCCTCAGAATGACATGACTTGAACCGAGACCACCGAAGCAACTCAAACTATGGCGCCGAAGGTATTTAGGTCCAGGCTCAGCCTGGCAGCCTGGTGGCTAGAGACCGTGCTTGGTTTCGTAGTCTCCGATGTCGTTTTCCATGCGGAGGGTTAGGCCGATGTCGTCCAGGCCGTTAACCAATGCGTCCTTGCGGGCGGCGTCAATTTCAAACGAAATGGAAATCTCCTCGCTCTCGTCCCAGACCCGTTGGCCGACCAGGTCGACCGTCAGTTCAATGCCAGGGTCGGCTTCGGCCTTGTCCATAATCTCCCGTACCTGCTCCGCGGGGAGCACCAGAGGTAGCACGCCATTCTTGAAACAGTTGTTGTAAAAAATGTCGGCGAAGCTGGTGGAGATGATGCACTTGATTCCGTAATCGCGGAGCGCCCACGGGGCGTGCTCCCTAGAAGAACCACAACCAAAGTTGGGTCCGGCCACCAGAACGTTGGCGTTCCGGTAGCCCTCTTTGTTCAGGATGAAATCCGGGTTGTCGGAGCCGTCGGCGTTATACCGCCACGACGAGAACAGCGCGTCTTCGAACCCGCTGCGCTCGATGCTCTTTAGGTACACCGCCGGGATGATCTGGTCGGTGTCGATGTTGACGCGGTCGATGGGCGCGACCACACCGGTTAATTTCGTAAAGGCGTCCATGGTTTATCTCCCTAGTTTATTGGGCGCTGGTCGGTTTTCAGGGTTTGGTCCCGGGTTTAAAGGTCTCTGACGTCGACGAAGTGACCGGCGATGGCTGCTGCTGCGGCCATGGCTGGACTCACCAAGTGAGTGCGTCCGCCCTTGCCCTGCCGTCCCTCAAAGTTACGGTTGGAGGTGGAAGCGCAGCGCTCGCCAGGCTTCAGAATGTCCGGGTTCATACCGAGACACATGGAGCAACCGGCGACCCGCCAGTCGACTCCGGCCTCAATTAAAATCTTGTCCAGACCCTCGTCTTCGGCTTCCTTTTTAATCTTTGCAGATCCGGGGACCATCATGGCGTAAACGTCGTCGTGGACCTTCTTTCCCTTGACCACTTCGGCGGCTGCTCGGATATCTTCCAGTCGGGAGTTGGTGCAGGCGCCAATGAAAACGCGGTCCAGTTTGATGTCCGTGATCGCCATACCGGCTTTCAGATCCATGTACTGGAGGGCCCGGTTTAGCGCATCTTTGGTGTTCTCGTCTTCGGCATCTTCCGGGTTGGGTATCTTCCCGGAGATCGGCACAACCATGCCGGGGGTGGTGCCCCAGGTTACGTGAGGTTCAATGTCGGAAGCGTTAAGTTCCACCACCTTGTCGTACGTGGCACCGGGGTCGGAGGCTAGGTTCTTCCAACGTTCTACAGCGGCGTCGAATTCAGCGCCTTGTGGTGCAAATTGGCGGCCCTTAAGGTAGTCAAAAGTGGTCTGGTCGGGAGCGATCATACCAGCGCGGGCACCGGCCTCAATGCTCATGTTGCAGACGGTCATGCGTCCGTCCATGGACAGGGCGCGGATTGCATCACCGGTGTATTCAATAACGTGTCCAACACCGCCGTAAACCCCAATTTTGCCAATGATAGCCAGAATGACGTCCTTGGCAGTTACTCCTTTAGGGAGTTTACCGTTGACCCTAATTTCCATGGTGTCGGGTTTGAAGGCGCGTAGCGTTTGGGTAGCCAGCACGTGTTCAACTTCAGAAGTGCCAATCCCGATGGCGTAAGCACCCAGCGCTCCGTGGGTGGAGGTATGGCTGTCGCCGCAAACCACGGTCTTGCCGGGCTGGGTGTAGCCAAGGTCTGGCCCAATCACGTGGACGATGCCCTGTAGCGGGCTGAACCGGTCGTAAAGCGTGACGCCGAACTCGGCACAGTTGCTGTCCAAGGCGTCTAGCTGTTTCTTGGAAATCCCATCGGTCACCGGCAGAGACAGGTCCCATGTGGGGGTGTTGTGGTCTGCGGTGGCAATGGTTAGATCTAAGCGTCTGACCTTGCGGCCAGCATCCCTAAGGCCGTCAAAGGCCTGGGGGGAGGTTACTTCGTGTACCAGGTGCAGGTCGATGTAAATAATCGGCGGCTCACCGGGCTCTTCAGCGACCACATGGTCGGCCCAGATCTTCTCGAACATCGTCTTGGGAGGCATTTGGGTTTTCCTTTGAATTTAAAATTCGTTAAATCAAAATCCAGCGGGCGGATATTACCTGTGACAGCCTGTTTCACGCCTAAACGAGGCATTAAAACCGGTTCGTATTATAGCACCAAGTGGTCTCGCCGCCACGCCCGCTCTCGCGCTCGCTCTATGGAGAGCCGCTATTCCCGTTGTGGGTAGAGGCGTTAGCGGGTTAATGGTACACTGGCGCTACGCCTAACCAGCAGGGCTAGACACCGTCTCAAAGGCCCATAATCGCGGTTTTTAGCTTCTGCTTTTATCTTGGTTTTCAGCGCTAAACAGCCTAAAACCCACCCCAAAAATCAGGTCAAACCCACGGAGGAAGATTGCCATGCCCGCATCCGAAGCGGTGGTCCTACCCGAAACAGCCCGACCTAGTAAATATCGTATCAAACTGCACCCAGACCTCAAGAATTTCACCTTTAGCGGCGAGCAAAGTGTGGACCTTCAGGTGTTGGAGGCGACTACCTCCATCGTATTGAACGTCATCGACCTTAAAATCAGTGTTGCCACTCTTCACGCCAATGGCGTAACGCTGTCCAACCCGAAAATCACTATCGATAAAGAAGCAGAGACCGCGACCTTGGATTTCGGTGAGACCATTCAGCCGGGCGACGGCCGATTGGAAATGATTTTCAGCGGTGAACTCAACGATAAGTTAATGGGTTTTTACCGCTCTGAATACACCGCCCAAGACGGCGAAACCCGGTACATGGCCACCACTCAATTTGAGCCGACCGACGCCCGCCGCGCCTTCCCCTGCTGGGACGAACCGGCCAAGAAGGCCACCTTTGAAGTTACTCTGGTGTTCTCAGACGAATACGAAGCCATCTCTAACACACCTGCGGTTGACGAGGCTATTCCGGGTCCTGGTTTGAAGTCGGTCCGGTTCGCTGAAACGCCGGTTATGTCAACTTACCTGCTGGCATTTATCGTCGGTAACCTAGTCTCGATCCAAGAGCGTGCCGAAGGCGGCACCAAGGTCGGAGTCTGGACCACCCCCGGCAAGGAAAACCAGGCAACCTTTGCCTTGGATACCTCCGTCAAGCTTCTCGGGTACTTCAACGATTATTTCGGGATTCCCTATCCCCTAGCCAAGCTTGATCACATCGCGATACCAGACTTCGCCGCTGGAGCCATGGAAAACTGGGGCGCAGTCACCTATCGGGAGACCGCTCTATTGGTTGACCCGGATAACTCCTCAGCCGGCACCCGCCAACGGGTTGCTGAAGTTATTGCCCACGAGATGGCCCACATGTGGTTCGGCGACTTGGTAACCATGGAATGGTGGGACGACCTGTGGCTGAATGAGAGCTTTGCTTCCTGGATGGGCAACAAAGCAGTTGACTGGCTCTTCCCCGAATGGGAGATGTGGACCCAGTTTGTGAACATGGATACCAACCGGGCTCTAAGCTTGGACGGTCTGAAGAACTCCCATCCCATCGAGCAGGCAGTGATGAACCCCGCGGAGGTTAGCCAGCTATTCGACGCCATTAGCTACAGCAAGGGAGCGTCGGTCATCCGCATGCTGGAGAATTTCCTGGGCGAAGAGACCTTCCGCAAGGGGTTGAACCGCTATCTGTCTGGGCACATGTATGACAACGCCCGCACCCAAGACCTTTGGTCAGCCCTGGAGACGGAGTCCGGTCAGCCGGTCACAGCCATCATGGACTCCTGGGTGAAGCAGATGGGCTACCCAGTTCTGCAGGTGGAGTCAGACCGCAGCGGAGCTAAGACCCAACTATCGGTGAGCCAAGAACGGTTCGTTTATGACAGCCTGCTGGGCGATAGCGAACCCGACGCCGAAGTCTGGCGTGTGCCAATCAGCGTCAGCCAGGGCGGGGAGGAATCTCCCATCACCGTCATGGAAGGCAACCAAACCCAGATTGAAGTACCCGGCAACTCCGATAGCTGGGTCAAACTGAACCCATTACAGACGGGGTTCTTCCGGGTGAACTACTCTGCAGAAGACTGGCAGCGTCTGGTCCCGGCCATCGAGTCTTTGGAACTGCACGCCACCGACCGTCTGGGTATCCAAAACGACGCCTACGCCCTCTCCCGAGCCGGTATCCTTCCGGTGACCCAGTTCATATCCATGTCCAATGCCTACAAGAACGAGAACGATGCCTCGGTGTGGAGCGACCTAGCCAGCAACCTACGGGACATTGAACAACTCATCTCCGAAGAGCCGATACACGGCGCGTACCAGAAGTTTGCCCGTGAACTCTTTGCCCCGGCAGCTGCGAAGATCGGCTGGGAACCCAAGGCCGATGAGGGTCACCTGGACGCGTTGCTCCGATCAACGGTCCTCAGTCAGGCCGGCAGCTATAACAACGCCGAGGTAACGGCCCAGGCTACCGAACGCTTCCAGAAATACCTGGCTGACCGGGAGACATTGACG
Source organism: Dehalococcoidia bacterium (assembly GCA_963694265.1). Taxonomy (GTDB): domain Bacteria; phylum Chloroflexota; class Dehalococcoidia; order Lucifugimonadales; family UBA3495; genus UBA9611. The sequence goes on along the minus strand of CAVODA010000047.1, from coordinate 1,543 downwards.
CCCGATCTGCGCGGCGTGGTCTTTGCCCTTGCCGCCCAGTCTGGCGGCAAGGATGTCTACGACTCGATCTGGCAATTGGAAGGCGAGACAGACCTAGCCGAAGAGAAAATCAGGCTGCTAATGTCGCTCAGCCGGTTCCAGCAGGCAGACCTCCTAACCGCTGCTTTGGAAGACTCTTTGTCCTCCAAGGTCAGATCTCAGGACACCGTCACCCTGGTTGCCAGCATCGCTGCCAACCCCAAGGGCCGTGACCTGGCCTGGGACTTTGTGAAGTCCAATTGGACAGAGTTTGACCGACGCTACGGCGGCGGCGGGTTTGGCCTCATGCGGTTGGTCTCTATCTGCAGCCACTTCAGCTCCCAGGAAAAGTCTGACGAGGTGGACAGTTTCTTCGCGGAGCACCCGGCCCCGGCAGCGGAACGGACCATTCGACAAGTCCTAGAGAGAGTGAAACTCAACATTAAATGGCTGGAGATCAACCGCCCACTTCTAACAGACTGGTTCGCCAGCAACAAATAAAACGCCTGCAACGCTGGCAAAATCACGTCTCCACTCAGGCACGAAATTGGAAGTCTCCGGTTCACACATCTGTGGGCCGGTGCTACAATAGCTAGTCTTGAAATAATCGAAATCTGAACAACCATTGAACAAATATGTCAACAAATACACGTATAGATGAACTGAAATCGGCACTGGCCCAACGCATACTCGTGATGGACGGGGCCATGGGCACTGCCATCCAGAACAAAGACCTGGGGCCAGAAGACTTTGGCGGTGAAGAATATGAAGGGTGCAACGAGTACCTGATTATCACCAGGCCGGACGTCATTGAGGATATCCACCGGAGCTATCTGCAGGCTGGCGCCGACATCATTGAGACCGGGACCTTTGGCGCTACGCCAGTGGTCTTGGCCGAGTATGACCTTGCCCACGAAGCCCGCCGCATCAACCGAGAAGGCGCAGCTATCGCTTTGAAAGTGGCAATGGAAGAGTCGACCCCGGAAAAACCCCGGTACATTGCCGGTTCCATGGGCCCCACCACCAAGACGATCTCGGTCACTGGTGGTATTACCTTTGAGGAACTCGCCAACGACTACCACATTCAGGCCGTCGGTCTGATTGAGGGCGGCGTTGACCTGCTGTTACTGGAGACCAGCCAGGACACCCTGAACGTTAAAGCTGGACTAGAAGGCATTGACCGGGCTTTTGCCGAACTAGGCAAGGAAATCCCAGTTGCAGTACAGGGCACCGTGGAGCCCATGGGCACCCTGCTGGCAGGACAAGACGCTGAAGCTTTCTATACGTCCCTCGCTCACCGTGACCTGCTCTGGATCGGACTGAACTGCGCCACTGGCCCTAGCTTCATGACCGACCACATCAGGACGCTGGCCTCGCTCTCCAAGTTCCCCGTGGCCTGCCTGCCCAACGCTGGCATGCCCGACGAAGACGGGAATTACAACGAGACACCAGAGGGCATGGCCGAGACCGTAGGCCGGTTCGCCGAGTCTGGTTGGGTCAACATCATTGGAGGCTGCTGTGGCAC
>CAVODA010000046.1:0-8483 GCA_963694265.1 Dehalococcoidia bacterium | reverse complement strand
ATGGTGGAAGGCCGCGACATCTGGTGGCATGACCTGATGGAGGGACAACCCCTAACCTGTGAACCGGAAGAGATGGACAGCGAAGACATGCTGTACCTGCTCTATACTAGCGGCACCACCGGTAAACCCAAGGGCATCGTCCACACCTCCGCAGGATACCTGTTGGGCACCTACGCCACATTCAAGTGGATCTTCGACATCAAAGAAAATGACACCTACTGGTGCACCGCAGACATTGGCTGGGTAACCGGCCATAGCTACATCGTCTACGGCCCACTGTCCAACGGCGCAACCTCCGTGATGTATGAAGGCTCGCCAGATTACCCGGACAAGGACCGGTTCTGGGAGATCGTCGCCAAATATGGCGTGAGCATCCTATACACCGCCCCCACGGCCATCCGAACCTTCATGCGCTGGGGTGAGAGCTATCCGGAGAAGCACGACATGTCTTCCCTGCGTCTGCTGGGATCGGTCGGGGAGCCAATCAACCCAGAAGCCTGGATTTGGTACCACAAGAATATCGGCGGCGGCAGATGCCCGGTGGTGGACACCTGGTGGCAGACAGAGACCGGCAGCATCTTGATTGCACCTCTGCCCGGCATAACTACCCTTAAACCCGGTTCTGCCACCCGAGCCTTCCCCGGCATTGAGGCGGAGATTCTAGACGACCAGGGAAACTCCGTTGGCCCCGGCGGCGGTGGTTATCTGACCGTCAAGAAGCCTTGGCCATCTATGCTCCGCACTATTTACGGTGACGAAGAACGGTACGTTGAGCAGTATTGGTCTCGCTACCCGGACATCTATTTCACCGCCGACGGCGCCAAACTGGACGAGGACGGCGACTTCTGGCTGTTGGGCCGGGTGGATGACGTAATCAACGTTTCCGGCCACCGCATCGGCACCATGGAAGTGGAGAGCGCCTTGGTGGACAACCCCAAGGTGGCCGAAGCTGCCTGCATCGGCAAGGCCCATGAGATCAAGGGCCAAGCAGTGGTCGCTTTTGTCACCCTGAAAGACTCGGTCGCCATGTCAGACGAGGTAATCGTAGAGCTGAAAGCGCACGTGGCAAACAAGATCGGTGCGATGGCCCGGCCTGAAGACATCATCTTTGCCGCCGAATTACCCAAAACCCGCAGCGGCAAAATCATGCGGAGACTGCTACGTGACGTAGCCGAGGGACGAGCCTTGGGAGACACAACCACCCTCGCCGACCCGGCAGTGGTAGACTCTTTAAAGGAACAATACGGCGACGAAGAATAGTCAGCCGTTTCAATAGCAGCAGATAGTCCCTTGATGGAGAGCGGAATCAATGGCGAGTTACAAGAAACAAGAGGCTCAGGAATGGGCTTGGGAAACGCTAAAAGGGCAGTGGACCACCCTGATTACTCCCTTTACTCCCGATAACCAAATTGACGTTGAAGGGATGAAGCGGAACGTTCGCCACGTTCGCAGCCTGGGCACCGTTGGTGCTGGTTGCACCTGGAATATGGGCGAATTCTGGGCCCTATCCCAAGATGAACGTTTTCAGGTGATGGACGCCGTTGCTGAGGCCGCCGAGGGCACCTGGCCCATTGGTGCTCACGTAACCAGCACCAACGCCAACGAGATGATTTCATTGGCCCAGCACGCAGAGGCCCAGGGTTTTGAACTACTGATTGTTGCCCCGCCCTACATGGCCACCAAGACCGAAGACCAGGTGGTTGAGTACGTAAAGCTGCTGGCCGAGAATACAAACCTGGCCATTATGTTTTACAACTCACCCCAATTTGGCATCATAATGAGCCCCTACGGCATGGGCCAGCTATGTGCCATACCGAACGTGGTCGGGGTTAAAGAAGCCAGCTTCAATCAACAGATATCCATTGAAACCCACTTGTCCTTGGGGAAGGACCACGTTATCAGCACGCCTGATGAGTGGATATATTTCAAGGGCCAGGAACTGGGCATTCAGCAGCAGGTGATGTTTGCCAACACCTCTGACTGGAGATTTGACGTTCCCGGCGTAAACAACTACGTCCAGTGGATTGACCGTGCCTGCAAAGGCGACCTGGACGAAGAATTCTACGACACCAAGCTCCGCCGTCTGAAGGAGCTTTCAGATACTTGGTGGACAAAGACGCAGACCAAGTTCAACGGCGCATTACCGGTAGCAATGGTCAAACATTGGGCCGAACTCATGGGCATGTCCGGCGGCCCGGTCCGTCCGCCATTATTCGATTTATCACCAATGGAGAAGTCAGAGTTGAGAGAAGAATTGGAACCCCTCAAGCCAAAACCCGCAGTAATCCCTGCCGTGCCAACCAAGTCACGTGGCGCATGGCTAGATGGAAACAACAACTTTGCTTCTGGCATGTTGCTAATGGTGAGCGTGCAGAACATGGAAGAAGCGATGGAAGCCGAACAGGGCGGCGCCGACATCGTTGACGTTAAGAACCTGCAAGAGGCTTTGGTCGGCTCCGGCCACCCCAACATCGTTAAAGCGGTGCGCGGCATCATGCCGGTGGAGAAGCACGTTAGCGTAACCCTGGGCGTTGTTCCCAATCAGCCCGGCACAGTGGCCATGGCCGTCTATGCCGCCGCCATGATGGATGCCACCTCAGTGAAGGTTGGTTTCCAGGAAGCCAACTACGACCAGGCAGTGGAAGTTCTCAAAGAGTCTCGCATGGCGTTGGAAGGCTTCAACTGTAAGCTGGTTGGTTCGGTCTTCGCCGATAACGTGCTCTTTGAAAAGGGTCTTGACCCGCTGTGCATGATTGATCTGGCCAAAGACGGCGAGTGCGACGGTTGGTTGATTGACACACTGACCAAAGATGGACGAAACATATTCGACTTCATGCCGGAACCTGTACTGAAGGACCTGGTCCTCCAGGGCAAGGAATTGGGCATGAGCACCGCATTATCTGGCCATTTGAAACTGGCTGACCTAGACGAACTGGCCCGCATCAACCCAGACATAGTGGGCGTTAGGGGCGCAGTCTGTGGCCATGGTGAACGGGATCGGGCAGTAGCATGGGAAGCCGTGGCCGAATTCAAGCGCCAAGTTGACCTCCGCAAGAGCGGCGAGGTTGATGTCCATGACGGCGAGGTTGTCCCCGTGAGCGGCTCCAACGGCTGGGTTGTCATCGATGGCCGCGGCAAGAGCTGCGCTGGCGTGATCGCCGCCCTGACCAAGCAGGTGGACGCAGACAAAGAGTCCTTCGTTGAAGCCATCCTAGCCGACGCGCTGAACATCTACGACGTAAGCCTATGGGCCGAGAAAGCCGGACACGAGGTCCTAACCAAACGGTCCGACCCAGACGGCACAACTAGGGTTCTAATCCGCCCATAAAAACCGACCACTCAAGCAAACGAACGAAGCAAACAAAAAGAGAGTCCTTCTCGGTTGGCCGGGAAGGACTCTCTTTTTTATTTACGTAATTAAACCAGCCTCAAATGTTCCAACACTCCCAAAGACCGGCAGGTATCCGCCCCGACGCAGTCGGTTAGATCATGAAGACTGGGTCTGAGTCCTTGTTGATCCTAGTTTCAGTTTTTAGGCCGTCTCGTTGAAACTTAGGTAGGGAGTGCATATTGCTGTAACTCTCGCCGTCCAAGTACTTCAACTCCTTGGTCAAACGCCGGGCCAACTCAGCTTCAACCTCATCCTCTGAAACCTGAGGGAGAGCAGCGTCAGAAGCGATCGTAAAGCCCCACAGAGTCTGGAAAGCCGGCACGTGCACCTGGACCGCCTTGGTGTGCTCAAAGAGCGTGCCTAACGTGTTGAAGATAGTCGTGAAGCATTCGGTAAAGCTAAGCAATCCGGCTGGGCCAGACTGGGTGACCAGCACGCCGCCGGGGGTCAACCGAGCCTTGGCAATCGCGTAGAACTCCTGGGTATAGAGCAGGGCGGCCGTACCTCCCTCTAAGGGATCAACCAAATCCAAGACGATTACATCGTAGGTATCTGAAGTGTTTTCCAGATAGCCGCGGGCGTCTTCATGGAGCAGGTTAGTACGGGAGTCTTCAAAGCTGCCCATATGGTGATTGGGGAGATACTTGCGGCAAAGCGCAACCACCTCCGGATCCAAGTCAACCATGGTCGCCCGTTCCACAGATGTGTGGGTCAGAACTTCTCTAAGGGTGCCACCCTCTCCGCCGCCGCCAATGAAAACCTGCTTGGGGTTTGGGTGGCAGAGCATTGCTGGATGCACCAGCGTTTCGTGGTAGATGTGCTCGTCGCGTTCTGTAGACTGCGTCTTGCCGTCTAGAACTAGGCTACGGCCAAACAGTTCTGAGTCCAGAACCTCCACTTTTTGGTAGGCCGTTTTGCCTGAGTAAAAGACCTCACGCACCTTGAGCATAACGTTCAAGTCTGCGTAGACGCCTTCAATAAACCAATTTCCAGACATGTCCATATTAAGCTGGGAACCCGGTTAGAGCCCCACAGCCTCCTGAACAACCAATCCCCGCTGAATTTCCTGGATCTCCGGGTTGCGGCATTCCAGGGCTTCAGCCAATTTAGTAGCAGCTTCCATGGGCCGGAAAGAACTTCCGCAGGAGAAGATATCCGCCGCGGCATAGCCATGTTCAGGCCATGTGTGGATGGATATATGAGATTCGGCGATGGCCAGAATTCCAGTAACGCCTTGGGGTGAAAAGTGGTGGAAAGATTCGCCAATAATCGTGGCGCCAACGTCTTCAGCCGTCTCTATCATCGCTTTACGGATGTAAGAGAGGTCATTAAGCAAATCGGGATTACAATCCTTGAGTTCCAACAAGAGATGAGAACCTAGTACTTCCAATCACCTGTCCTCCTAATATTCATAGGTTGGTTTGAGCGCAACAATAAAACATTCTATATGCCCATTCATGGCTAGGCAAGGCCCAACCCAAAAGACCGGATTTCCAGGCACGTGCGGCCTGTTTTTTATCCAAGCGATACAGGCATTTAGTTGGCGTTCCCAATAGGGGTGTTATCGGTTCTACTTTATTCCAGGCTGACGGCTCTCTTTTAATCTAGACCCATGCTAGCGTTGAATCTAACCGAATTACCCAGAGGTTAGACGACTATGGCGTGTGGAACCTTCGCTGAAGACCGGTATAGCTGGCCCACGGCCTTGATTTCAGTCAGAGACGTCTACACGGTGACGGCAACCGATGATCAAGGCAATGAACAGGTCATTGCAGCAGAAGTGTGGCTGGGGGACGAGAATGGGTCCATCGCCACTTGGGCTTTGCCCTAGGTCGGGCATAGCGCCAAAGTAGTAGCTCATAGATCATGTAACCCGGCTCCGCTGTCAGTATGGCTTGGCCGGGCAGCTACGATTACTACCGGGTGTTATTCGTCCTCAGACCAGCTCGATTCCAACGCATCTTCATCGATGAAGTTATCTTCGTCATCGTCTTCATCATCGTCGCCTTCTTCCTGCACTGACAGGGCCGGTTTATTATTCAACATCCGGCTAGCCCCATTTGAATTCGAAGCAGACTGAGACGGGAATGAGCCCATGTTCTGCAGGCTGGAGTGTTTGAAGGTCTCCCTAATCATGATGGAGACACCATCATCGCTCACAGACACCACCACTGCACTGTACTTGTTGCCTCCGTCCATCAGCCGGGCCAGCCTATTGCCCATCTTGGGCTCCAACTGACCCAATTGCTGTCCATCCAATGTTTTAACCATCACTGTGTTCTTTTCACGTGATAGCACCACAGGGTCACTAGGGGCGAGGTGGGCCGTTGTTCTTTTTCCATTTGAATTACGAATCACGGTCGTCGCAGATTTGCCGCTCTCTTGTATAAACGTCTGCGATGCGCCAACCGTCTTTCTGGCCTGTTTGGAAGACTCAGGGTTCGCCAATTCTGGGTTGGCGGTCAACCGATCAAGCCTGACGCGGTTCTTCTTGGCTATGCTGTTGTACGGGGCAACCTCGCAGACTTGGTTCAACGCAGCCTGTGCGTCCACGTAGGAACCCATCTCAATCAGCGCTTTCACCAAGCGGTTCATTGCCTCAACGTCGGTGGGAAACAATTCTAGAATTGATTTGTTGACCTCAGTGGCCCGTTCCCACTCGCCGGTTACGGCAAGATTCACGGCTTCGTGACTGAGATCCCGCTTCAATTTTAAGCTGCCCCGTGTACTTAATACTTCAGAATCCATTCCGTCTCCTGTTTGGTGCTGCTTCTCCGTGATTAGGCCCAGAATAAACGCCATTACACGGTCGGGCTAACCCCAACAAGCTTGTTAATATTATTGATAGTGATACTGTCTGCTTGACCCTATTATTAACGGGTTGCTCGATGGTTACTCAGTGGTTTTCCGAGGCTCGTTTCATGCCTAGGGTCTATCTAGTTTTTACAGCATCGCTTTGCCAAAGGTCAAGCCTAAAAAGAGCATGAATATGTTAATTTGAACCGGCTTGTATCTGGTGTCTTCTATCCATTGATACCAAAAGGACATGCCACCGATGCCAAAGGGGCATGCGCAGCCCATTGATGGGTCAGAAATCAGTCAATAAAAAATCCAAGAGAGGGAGGCGCTTGAGAAAACGAAGGGCGGCTACTGGGTGCTGCGGTGCCGCCATCTAATTTTCACCAAATCCACGGTCATGGTCAGTGAGTCTCGGACCGGGCGCACCTTGCTTTGAGACCGGTAATACCAGTCCACACCCACTTCAGAAAAACTGCGCCCAAGTTTGCGGGCCAGATGTAACAGTTCCACGTCGAAGGCAAACCCGTCGATGGTCAGCCGAGGGAAAAGGACCTGCGCAGCCTCACCCCGAAAGCATTTAAATCCGCACTGGGTATCCGCAAAGCCGGGCACTGCCAGGCGGCTGACAAACAGGTTGAACAGACGCCCCATGAAATGCCGGCGGGCGGGTTCATCGTACCGTGAGGCACCGGGGGCCTCTCTGGAGCCCAATACAATATCCGAGTCTGGCCCGGTGGGAGGCAATAGACGCTCTACCTGCTGGATGGGAACGGATAGATCGGCGTCACAGAGTAATCGGTATTGGCCTTCTGCAGCCAGCATGCCGTTCTTAACCGCCCAGCCCTTGCCGCCGTGGCGCAAACGCAAGATGCGGACGTTGGGGTGTTCTACGATGACCTGGCCAACCAACTGGGCGGTATGATCCGTACTGCCGTCATCGGCCACCACAACTTCCCACTTGTAATCCTGGGCCGCAAGGTATTCGGTCACTTTCGCCAGGGTTTCTGCGATCCGAGGTTCTTCGTTGTACGCCGGAATCACAACTGATAGAAATGGCTCGGGCAAGTACTTACTCCCTGTGTTTTAGAGCCGAATCGCGTTGTACGAGGGCCGCATCAATAAAGACTACGAGGCCAAAATAGCGGATTTAGTCCACCGGGTCTAGTTCATCAAGTTGGAATCCCCGGTGCAGCAGCCTGACTGCTTCCTGTGCCTGTTCTTCCCTGATGATGCAGGAGATGCGTATCTCAGAGGTTGTGATCATGTCTATGTTCACGTTGCCGTCAGCCAGCACACGGAACATACGCGACGCATAACCAGGGGTGTGCTGCATACCAGAACCAACCACGCTCACAGCCGCTAGGCCAGCCTCGCTGATTAAATCACCGGCGCCCAGCTCCTTGGATAGTTCTTCTACTTTGGCGATGGCGGCAGGCAGATCGGTGCCGCTGACGGTAAAGCTGATGTCCGTGGTCCGGTCTTCACTGGTGTTCTGGACAATTGTGTCCACGCTGATCCCAGACTGGGCCAAGGGTTCAAACAAGGCTGCCGCCACGCCGGGCTGGTCGGGAACGCTACGCACGGTGATTTTGGCCACGTTGGTGGTGCAGGCAATCCCCGTTGCTTTGATTCTATTTTCCATTTGAACCTCGTTGGCATTGGCGCTGTAAGGTATGCCGTGAATGAGAGTACCCGGGGTCTGGTTAAAGCTGGAAGCCACGTAGATTGGGACCTTGTAAACAGCGCCCAGCTCTATGGACCTTGGGTGCATCTTGGCCCCGTAATTGGCCAACTCTAGCATCTCGTCGTAATCGATCTCAGTCAGCTTTCGGGCTTCGGGGACTATCCTAGGGTCGGCGGTATAGATGCCATCAACGTCCGTGTAAATCTCACACCGGTCTGCGCCCAGGGCCGCCGCCAACGCCACCGCCGTGGTGTCGGAGCCGCCGCGTCCCAGAGTTGTGATGTCATTGTCCTCGTTGATTCCCTGGAAGCCCGCCACCACAACCACGCGACCTTCTTCCAGTTCCTTCTGCATCCGCTCCGTGTCCACTCTATGTATCAACGCCCGGCCGTGGCTGGTGTCGGTATGAATCCCCGCCTGGGAGCCAGTTAGGCTGACTGCTTCCAAGCCCAAATCAGCCAAGGCCATGGTCAGCAGAGTGCAGGACACCAACTCGCCAGTGGACAGCAGTAGGTCCATCTCCCTTGGATGAGGTTTGTCTGAGACCGAGTGGGCCAGTTCAATCAGGTCGTCGGTGGAGTCACCCATGGCCGAAACCACCGCCACAAC
>CAVODA010000045.1:0-8596 GCA_963694265.1 Dehalococcoidia bacterium | reverse complement strand
TCAGCGTCATCAACTGCATCCATTTGTTGGATTCCAACTATCCCAACTATTTCGCCTTTACCAACCATTGTCCCGACGGATGTCCCCACGGATTCTGCCACCCAGAAATTACCGCGCTCTTGGGATAGATAATGGGCTGGTATGTCGGCCATATCGTCTTTCAGGGAGTTTTCCACGTAGCGGCGTACTTCGCGCTCAGCTTCACCCGAGAACTCTATGAGTCCGTTGGCGAATAACTCTTGCACCGGAACTAAGTCCGCAGGCAGATACTGGCGAATATGGAGGCTTGGCTGCTCGTTCATGAGTCGCTACAAACAGACCGACTAGGTATTAATCAGGAAGTTAATAACGTCGCCGTCCTTAACCTCGTAGGTCTTTCCTTCGGAACGGAGAACGCCTTCCTTACGCCCCTGAACCAAGCTGCCGCAACGAATCAAATCGTCATAGGCAATCACTTCCGCCCGGATGAACCCGCGGGTGAAATCGGTGTGTATCGTACCGGCTGCCATCTGGGCCACGATACCGGCAGGTACCGGCCAGGCGCGACATTCGTCCTCGCCAACCGTCAGGAATGACACCAGACCCACGGTGCTGTAACAGACTTGCTTGACCCGCTCTACAGCAGGCTCATCCAGCCCCATGGCTTCTCGGAACTCCTTAGCCTCGTCCGCTTCCATCAGGGACAGATCCTCTTCTATTTTGGCACAGAGACCAACCTCGCCCAGTCCACCGGACACCTCGCTGGAGATGCCTAATGACTCCAATGTGGGAGCTTTGTCATCTTCTCCAACATTGAACGCGATCATCACTGGCTTGGCGGTCAGCAGTTGGAAATCAACCAACGCTGTCGTTTCAGAAGCCGTCAGGGTCTGAGATTTCACGGGGATGCCCTCTTCCAAAAAGGCCTTGACCTTCTGTACGGTCTCCAGCAGCGGAATCATGGCTGGTCTCTCTGCTGGCTTAGATTTTTTGAGGCCATCACTTAGGCGCGCTTCTGCTTTTTCCAGGGCCTCCAGGTCGGCCAGGGACAACTCGTCCAGCAGCAACTTAACGTCGCGCGCTGGGTCTACGGTTTCCAGCGGGTGTAGCAGTGCCGGGTCTTCAAAAGCCCTGATTACCAGCAGCAAAGCATCGGCGGCCTGCAGGATGTTCCGTTGGCGGCCGCTTAGTACCTGATTCGCGGACGCTGCTTCACGGTCGAGGGGCGGCAGGTCCCAGTACTTGATCTCCGGATGAATGATCTTCTTTGGGTGGTACATACCGTCCAGCACCGCCAGCCGGGGGTCAATAACCTTGACCACGCCTACCTGCAATGGTCCGGCATCACCAGCTCCCATGGACGATGAATGGCCGGCCGTTAGCGCGTTAAAAACAGTTGTCTTGCCGCTCTGGGGCAGCCCAATTACTGCGATATCCATACCTGGGTTTTATTCCTTTTAATCTATTTGACTGAAGTGTGCTGGGTAATCTTTCCTGTTAATAAGACCGGTTAATAAGACTCGAAGAGCTTGCCCCATTCCGTCTTCAGGGCGGCATTAATCCGGCGACGACCCTTGGTCTTTAACCAGTACCCGTTATGGTACAGATTGGACGCCAAGAATGCCCAGCCGACGATGGGACTGCGGAGCAACATCTTCTCCAGCGGCTTTAGCGGGCCCCAATAGATCAGCTTCTGACCACGGCTGGCAAAGGTGTTTTCCACTCCGGTGAACTGCCAGTTGGTCTGACTGATGTCCTCACCAACGATGTTGATCTTAGAAACGTCCCCACACCCCAAACCGCGCTCGTGGGCCAGCCTGATGAACTTAATGCTCATGGGATCGAATCCCATCATTTTGGCGGCTACGGCGTCGATGGCTACCTGGTCGTGGCTGGCTAGGATTCGGTCCTTGATGTGCCAACGCATGGCTCGAGGGCCAGGTCCGTCTCCAGCAAAAGTCCCGTCCATCACCGCAAACAACCCTGGGTGAATCTCTTGTTGGATTGCCAACAAGTCCGTTAGCGTCTCGTGAATCACCGAGTGCGTCCAGTGGCGCTTCCGGTGCAGCAGGCCACCAAAGGCGTTCTTCATTGCCCCGGTCATGGTCGTGAAAACGTGGGTCTTCATGGTCGGCAGGTGGACTATATTGGTGCCGGGGAAGCTCTCCGGAATCTGTATGCCCTCCGGGAATATATCCTCCAGCACCAGCATCTCAGCCTTGGGCTTGTAGTCAATCCAGCCATTTGGTTCCGAGTCTAGATGAATGTCAGAAAGGCCAACTTTTAGCTGTGCGGCCTTGTGTTTGTTCTTGAGTTCTCCCTCGTAGGAGTTCACCACCACTGTTCCGTTGTGGGCGGCCACCAAGTCTTTATGTCCCAGTGCTTCAAGGGCTTTCGTAACACCTTCTATCTGCCAGGGGGTGGTCGAGCAGGCGGGATACCAGTGTTGCCAGGAGATATTCACCTTCAAGAAGGTCTTGATCTCAGGAGACAGAAACTGGCTGATCCCAGCCAGGTCCATGGCCCGACCCATGTCCGCCACCGCCGTTTCAGGGGTGGTAGCAACCACGGCCACAGTTGGGCTACCAGGGCGAGACTGGCTGCCGGGCAGACTGCTGGGCGCTGGTTGGGTTGTGCCGGGGTCAAAGGACGTCATTATTGGCTCCTGTTTTTAAGACGCTGGTCTGCCCGTCTAGCTAGCTTACGAGTTTCTGATGAGAACGTATCCTCAATTATTCAATAACAAAACCAGAGTAGATACGGCAACCCAACTGATGATTGATAACACAAGGGGTAAATCGCGAATTATCAATTGCTCCGGTGCCTCTGCTTGCTCGCTGTTGTTCAACAGAAATAGGTAGCGGAACAGACCAAAGGTGACAAATGGCAGCGTGAATAACATGGTGTTGTTATCCGGCAGGTTTGTCGCTTCCACCGTATAAAGAGTATAGCTCAGCCACGCCGCAGCAGCAGACAACATCAACAATTGATTGATGAACGGACCGGAGTAATCTTTCAAAACCTTTCTTTGTTCTTCTGCTGAATCACCCGCCAATCGGACTTCGGCAAAACGCCGCCCCAACACGATGAAAAGCGCCCCGGCGCCAGTGGTCGCGTATAACCAGGGTGACGGCGTTAAATCAATGGCCAATGCGCCAGCGGAGGCGCGGATGATATAGCCGCTGGTCACAGCAAAGGCGTCCAACAGCACAATATTTTTTATCCCCAGCGAATAGCCTACGTTTATCAGAGAATAAATCCCCCCGGCCAATCCTAACATCGGCTCCACCACGACCATCACCGCCAGTCCGATGGCCGCCAACACCACCATCACGGAGGCTGCTACTGGCACGCTAACTTTTCCAGAGGCAATCGGTCTGTTTCGCTTGGTCGGGTGCAGCTGATCAGCGTTACGGTCCATCAGGTCGTTGAATAGATAGATGGCACTGGAGAGGGCGCAAAACGCCAGAGCAACCAGTAAGAGCGTCCCAAGTAATCCGGGCACCGGGTCAAGGTTCTCGGTACTCCAAGCCACATCCACTGCAAAAACGAAGGGCAAGAACACCAGTCCGTTCTTGACCCATTGGAGCGGACGCAAGGCCTTGAGCAGGGCAGCCGGACTAAGCCCCAGCGCACCTGGTTTTCCGGAGCTTTGACCAGACCCTTGAATGTTTTCTGTAGCGCCCAAATTCAGTTAGCGTCTCTCTATCTAAGAGTCAATCCGGTTAAGAGTCCGTTCGCGGGGGTTCGGCTGCCGGGATTCGGCGCAGCGCCAGCAGAGCCAGTAGGCCAACCAGCACGGCAAACCAGAGTGTTACCAATCTGATCAACACGGTGCCCGCCGACGCCCCGGCCCTAGTTACTCCGCTCTGTTGCAAGAATGCCAACATGCTGCCTTCTGTGCCAACCAATCCGCCGGGCAGGGCGGTCACCGCGCCCACCAAAGTAGCCGCAGCGTAGATGGGAAGCGCCCGCACCAGATCGATCTCCGAGCCAATACCGCGCAATATTATCCACAAGGCTAGTCCCTCTGCGAACCAGGCCACAGCCCCGAACGCTACACCAACCACCATCACTCTAGGCGCGGCCAACTCCTTGAAACCCTCTTGGGAGTCCCTAAGCAGTTCGCTCCATTTGGACAAGATCGGCAGTCCGGTCAAACGTAAAGCCTGCCTGGATAGCGCAAACATCAAGCCAATGACGGAAATCACTAGGGCCACCGCCAAAACCGCTATCACAGGAACCGGCAGCAGTATGAACCCAGTTAATCCCAGGATAATCACAGAGATCACATCCGTGAGCCGCTCCATGACCACCACCGGTGCCGACCGGCCCACCGGAACCCGAGTCTTGCTGTTGAGTAAGTAACATTTTACCAACTCGCCGGCCTTGCCTGGAGTCATGGACATTGCGAGGCCGGAGAGAAAAACCAACGCGCTGATGCCAACCGGGACATCTATCTTTAAAACCCTCAAGTAAAAGGCCCAGCGCAGAAAACGTAGCAAATAGTTGGCCAACGCCAAGGCTAAACCGGCAATCAGATAACTTATCGGCAGGTTGCCGATTTCGTCGATCGTGCCGCCGAAATCCCCGTAGCCGACCAGCGCCACAAATACGCCCACGGTCAGCACGGCCAGCAGTAACCATTTTTTATTCATGGTCGGGCGTTATTCCGGCAGAGGACGTTTGCTGGTCCGATCAGAGCTTGGCCTTGAGCTCCGCGAACCAAACTCCCAGTCCGGCCATGCTTCCATAGTAGAAGGGGACGACTATTACGACACCCCACAAGATGACCCGTAAATCGCCGCTCGGATCGAAAACGGTGTCGACTATGAAAATGATTATTGCCGCCGCAATCAACGACAGCAAGCCGGTCCACGCTCCGAATACTAATGCCTTGTGGCCCGGAGCACCTTGGCTATCAGTTGCGGCGGATATTCCATAGTAGCCGCCGATGAACGGGCCAAAGGGGATTCCCAGAAAATGGACGATTGGCACCAAGGCCAAAATCAACATGATTACGAAACCGACTAGAACCCCTTTAATCATCGTCCGGCCCCGTATCGAGTCTTTATTGGAGACTCCAAATTATTTTCAGTGCTACTACCAATCACCAGTTCTGCTCCTAGATATTGACATCGAGGTTGGGATATCGCGGCTGGGCAGGTGCCCAATTGCGAGAAATACAATCATACATTATAGCCTCGGAACGATAATTACGCACAGGCCCAGGCTGAGTCAGCTTAGGCCCAAAACTCAAGGTATACTGAGGCGGGTTTATTCGGCAGAAATCGCCGAATTGACCAGACAATAACCAGTGGAGAAACCAGGAGCACAATTGGCCACCGATTTTCCTTCCGATTTTCCCTCGAGCCAAGATGGGTTTGTTTACGAGTCCCCTTTCTCCCAATTATTGGATATGAGAGTGACCGACCCGAATGACGGCACCAGCACCGTGGTAATGCCCATCAACCCCAACCATCTGCAACTGGCCGGAAGGGTCCAGGGAGGAATAGTGGTGGCGCTGGCAGATTATGCCATGTTCCGTGCGATCAGGCCGCTTTTGAAGCCCGGCGAGGCCACCACAACCATTGAACTCAAGATAAATTTTCTTGCCGCAGCTGAAAGAGGCGAGCTAACGGCCAATTGCAAGATCATCAGCGCCGGAAGCACGTTGATGGTGGGAGAGATGCAGGTTAAAGACCAGGACGGCAAAATGATCGCCCAGGGGCTTGGCACTTACATGGTCCTACAACCGCGCACCTAGGCAGATTGCTCAACTTGGCTCCCTCCAATCAGTGCCTATATACAACCGCCTAGAATCCGGCCAGGCAAAAATGTTGACCAGCTAGTAGGCAATCTTGGATTTGAGGATGGGCTGGTGTATAATTTGCTTTTGGTGCTCCACGCTGGAGGCCGGTTTTTGGGAGGTAGGACTTAATGAAAATTCCCATGAAAGTAGACTATGGGGTAAGGGCGTTGGTTGAACTGGCCCTTAACTACGGTGACGGCCATATCCAAACCTCTGCTATTGCCTACAAACAAGGCATCCCGGAAGCCTACCTAGACCAACTGATGACCTCTCTGAACAAGTTTGGTTTCGTCACCAGCCGGAGAGGCCCCCAGGGCGGACATGCCTTGGCCATGGATCCCAAAGAAATTGACCTCAACATGGTGATGCAGAGTCTGGACAGCAGCAATTCGCCCCTGGACTGCCTCATCAACCCCCACGATTGCGCGTTGTCCCACACCTGTGCCCAGCAAGAAGTGTGGAAAACCGTTGAATTAGCGATCCGAGACGTTTTAACCAACATCACGGTTGCTGATTTGGCAGAGAGGCAGTCGAGCTTGGCCGGTCAATTGGCCTAACAAACCAGACTGCCAGAGCCACCACTAGGCAGGCCGCTCCACGCACGCATTTGCTTGACAACCACTTTTGCCAGGAATAGACTCGAATCGTTAATGAATACATCTAATTTGCAGCATGACGCCTATTTTCAGCCCATAGGCCTCTTTCAACTAACGTGCGCTTGTACGTGTTCGCCCACATAGGGGAGGGCATTAACTTCTGCACATCTGAAGCCTGCGCCCACCCGTTTGAGTAACCCATAAGGGTAAGAGCGGGTTTTTTTATTGCCAAAACACGCCGTAATTAAACAGATCAATCAACCAGAGTAAACAAGCCGGGCACCCAATTTCGCCCAGGCACATCTATAAAGAAAGCACCCCAAAGGTACTTCAGTAGTACCGGAAAAATTAGGAGGGTCCAACCCATGGCCGATCAACCCATAGTACTCACACCAGACCAAGTAAAAAGATACAGCCGCCACATCATCATGGGCGACGTTGGTAGCAAGGGTCAGCGCGCCTTGATGGGCTCCAAAGCCCTGATCATCGGTGCCGGCGGACTGGGTTCCCCCTCCGCCATCTACCTGTCATTGGCCGGTGTTGGCACCGTTGGCATCGTCGACTTCGACGTTGTTGAACTGTCCAACCTGCAACGCCAGGTTCTCCATCACACCGCCGACGTAGGCCGACCCAAAGTTCAGTCTGCCGTCGACAACATCAAAGCTTACAACCCGGACGTGAATGTGATCGTCCATGAGACCCGCCTGGAAGCCGACAACGCCATGGAAATCATCAGCCAATATGACCTGGTGATTAACGGCGCCGACAACTTCGCCACCCGCTATCTGGTCAACGATGCCTGCTACCTGCTAAACAAGCCTTTGGTCGATGGCAGCATCCTGATATTTGACGGCCAGGCCACCGTGTTCCTACCGGGTGAGGGCTGCTATCGCTGCCTGTTCCCGTCGCCCCCGCCTCCCGGCATGGTCCCCAACTGCGCCGAGGCTGGCGTACTGGGCGCACTGACCGGCTTGGTCGGAAGTGTCCAGGCCACGGAAGCCCTCAAATACTTCCTGGGCATTGGGGAATCCCTCAGCTCACGGTTGTTGCTCATCGACGCTCTCAGCATGACCTTCCGTGAGGTACGTCTCAAGAGAAACCCGGACTGCCCGCTGTGCGGCGACAACCCCACAGTGACCGAGTTGATCGATTACGAAGTCTTCTGTGGCATCGCAGAGCCCAAAGAGGCCGCAGCAGTCGGCGACGACGACTAGGCCAGGTCAAAAATATCAACTGGGGCGTTTCACAAAACAGACGCCCCTTTTGGCACCACACCCGGCCACCTAGACGGAGCCGGGCAGATTAAGACAGGGCAGTTTACAAATCGCTCTGGAAACACATACAGGGTTTATGGCTACTAGGCTCACTTACAAAGGCATCATCGACACCATCGGCAACACCCCACTCGTTGAACTACAACGAATGAGTCCCAAAGAGGGTGTGCGCATTTTCGCCAAGCTGGAAGCGCAAAACCCAACCGGTAGCGTCAAAGACCGCATCGCCCTCAAGATGATTGAACAGGCGGAGCGGGACGGCGAAATCTCCGCCAACCGCACTATCTTGGAGCCCACCAGCGGTAACACCGGCATCTCTCTGGCCATGATTGGCCGACTTAAAGGCTACAAAGTCGCCGTGGTAATGCCGGAAAACGTCAGCATTGAGCGAGTGCAATTACTAGAGGCTTACGGGGCTGAGATCATCCCCTCGGACGGTTCAAGGGGCACTAACGGCTCCATTGAAGTTGCCCAAGAGCTGATGAACAAGAAGGGCAGCGACTATTTCATGCTGTACCAGTACGGTAACAGCGGAAACCCCAACGCCCACTACGACACCACTGGCCCTGAGATTATAGAAGCCCTACCAGACGTCAATATGTTTGTCGCCGGGCTGGGCACCGGCGGAACCCTGATGGGCGTGGGCCGTCGTCTCAAAGAACACAACCCCCAAACCAAGATCGTGGCCGTGGCTCCCGAGCCTGAGGATTTCATCTCGGGCCTTCGCGACCTTGAAGAAGGGTTTATACCGCCAATTTTAGACATCAACCTGTTGGATTCCAGGATGCTGGTCAGCAGCTTTGACGCTTTCTCAACCGCCAAGCGCCTCCTGCAAGAAGAGGGCATCTTCGCCGGTGTTTCCTCTGGCTCCGTGGTCTACGGGGCCATCCGCCAGGCAGAGCGCATGGATCAAGGCGATATCGTCTGTCTGTTGG
>CAVODA010000044.1:0-8631 GCA_963694265.1 Dehalococcoidia bacterium | reverse complement strand
CCGTAGCAACCCATGATGATTGGGTGCTGCTGGCCTTCACTATCCAGGAAATCCGCGCCTAGAGCCTCGCTGAAGAACGTCCCCAGCTTGAAGATATGCCCAACCTCAATGCCCTTGGTGGATTCCAGCGTATGCCCGCATCGGGGGCAGTTTTGTCCCGGTTTGGCCAAGGCGATATCGGCCACCACGTCTGCCTGGAAATCGCGGGGGTAATTGGCACCCTTGAAGTGGGTGTCTGCCTTATTCGCCCCGGCTATAAAGTTGTTCCCGTTGGTGACGGACGAGTCCACCACCTTCTTGATGCCATCCAAGCCGATGGCTGAGGCAGAACCGGCGACCAGCCCGGCGGCCCTGGCCTCATCTCCGTCCGCCATGCGCAGGTCTGTGGAGTGCAGCGCATTCTTGAGTTTGGTCTCGTTCACGTCCAAATCACCCCGGATGGTCACAAACACTGGCTCGCCGTCGGCCATATAGAAGACAGCTTTCAAGGTCTTAGACTCATCCACGGCTAGAAATTTGGCCAACGCAGATATTGTCTTGATACTAGGAGTCGCCACTTCTTCCAGGGCCGCTTCAGGCTCTGACGGTAGCTCCGGGATGGTTGATTCAGCCTTCTCGGCGTTGGCGGTATAGGAGCATGACGTGCAGGTAATGACCGTGTCTTCACCCGTGTCAGTGGCCAGTAAGAACTCGTGAGAGTCCTTGCCGCCGATGGCCCCGCTGTCGGCCTCGGCCATCAATACTGGCAGGCCGCAACGCTTGAAGATGTTCCAGTAGGCTTGGGCCATCGCCTGATAGCTTTCATCCAGGCTTTCTTCGTCAGCGTTGAAGCTATAGGCGTCCTTCATGTCGAATTCCCGCACCCGAACCAAGCCAGCTCTGGGCCGGGCCTCGTCGCGGAACTTGGTCTGGATCTGATACAGGATCTGGGGCAGGTCGCGGTAGCTCTGCACGTTGGCTTTGACCAGGTTAGTTATCACTTCCTCATGGGTGGGAGCCAATACCATGCTCCGACCGTGTCGGTCATTCAGCGTGAACATGTTGTCGCCAAAAGCTTCTTTACGGCCCGTCTGGTCCCAGAGTTCCTGGGGTTGTAACGCGGGCATCATAAGTTCCTGCCCACCGGTAGCGTCCATCTCTTCCCGGATGATGTTTTCAATCTTGCGCAGAGAGCGCAGGGCCATTGGAAGGTAGGAATAAACGCCAGAGGCCACCTGATGGATCAGCCCCGCACGAAGCATCAGCCGGTGACTGGCTGTTTCGGCGTCAGGTGGGTCATCGCGTAGCGTTTTGGAAACCATCCGGGAGAATCGCATAACTGGGTGCAGCCTCGTTCTAAAGTTATTTGCTAAAGTTATTTTTTAATAGAATTGAATTTGGCTCCGTTTTCACGGAGCCAAACTATTATAGCCTCAGGAATGATTGCCTAGTGATAGTTGCGGCCAAATCTAGGCCGCCTAGTCACTGGCAGGAACAGGCGTGTTTTCCACCTCTTCCATGAGGGCGGTCAACATTTCAGACTCGGGCACCACGCGGACCTTCTCTCCCTTGCGGAAGATTACAGCCCTACCGGCGCCGGCAGCGATGCCTACATCGGCGTCCTTGGCCTCACCCGGGCCATTTACTTCGCAGCCCA
Organism: Dehalococcoidia bacterium; assembly: GCA_963694265.1. Lineage (GTDB taxonomy): Bacteria > Chloroflexota > Dehalococcoidia > Lucifugimonadales > UBA3495 > UBA9611. The sequence goes on along the minus strand of CAVODA010000044.1, from coordinate 6,995 downwards.
TGACGGCAACCGTGATTTCTTTCCCGCTCTTCTTGAGCAGAGCATCAACATCGTTGGCCAGCGTCACCACGTCAACATCGGCCCGGCCACAACTGGGGCAGGCCACCAGAATCGCGCCTTTCTTGCGCATGTTGAGCGACTTCAGTATCTCAAAGCCAGCCGTTACTTCTTCTGTGGAAGGGCCGCTCAGGGAAACTCTGATGGTGTCGCCGATACCGTTGTAGAGCAGCACGCCCAAACCCACGGAGGTACGGATCGATCCGGCCATGGGGGTGCCAGCTTCGGTGATGCCCAGGTGCAACGGATAGGGCATCATGCCAGCCAGGCGGGTGTATGCCTCCACCGTGGTGGGAACGTCAAACGCCTTCATGGAAATCTTAATCAGGTCAAAGTCCTGTTCTTCCAGCAGGCTGATCTCCCAGAGCGCCGTGGCCACCATGTGGTCCACCACGCTGTATTCGCCCTCTTTTTCCTGTCCGGCCTTGGGCAGCTGGTTAACCAGGTCCATGTGCCGGGAGAACCCTTTGGTGCGGCCAATGCCGCCTACAGGGGGCAGGCTGCCAAAGTTCACGCCAATGCGGATGGGCACGTTTTGCGCTTTGGCGGCACGTACCACCTCACGCACTTGGTCTTCATTGCGTAGGTTGCCAGGGTTGAGACGTAGACAATCCACGCCGCCCTCCAAGCATTTGAGGGCCAACTGATAATGAAAGTGGATATCTGCGATAAGAGGAATGTGGATCTGCTTCTTGATCTCCGCCATGGCCTCTGCCGCTGCGGCATCTGGCACGGCGCTGCGAATCAGTTCACAGCCTGCCTCTTCGAGTTCGTGAATCTGTTTGACGGTGGCCTTCACGTCCCGAGTGTCGGTCTTGGTCATGGATTGGACTGTAACGTCCGCTCCGCCGCCTATCTTAACGCCGCCCACATAGACCGGCTTAGTAACTCTACGATTACTCATTTAGCTCTTTCCCCAATGCTCAGTTAAACGAGGTTAAATTTGCCCAATTCCACGCCTGAAAAGGCGCACATCACCGTTAAGCGACAAGGCAGGATAATAGTACACGAATGGGGAACAAGGTGCCAGAGTCCGAAACGGCTCGTAGCACCAGTTAGCCCAGGAAACTACGACCGTCTATCAGGCGGCCGACATCGTTGACGCTGACCAGCACAATGCCGCCCATCAGCACGGCAAATCCAATTAGATGAACCATGCCTTCTTTCTTGGCTGGGATCTTCTTGCCGCGGCGCGCCCACTCCAGAATCACGAAGAATAGCCGACCACCATCAAGCATGGGTATAGGTAGCACGTTTAATACAGCCAGGTTGATGCTGAGCAGAATGCCCACACCCAACCAACCGATTAGGCCGCCGTCTCTGGTTATCTCACCAGTGACCTGAGCTATCCCAATGGGACCGGAGAACTCAGGGGATGAGCCTTCTCCAAATGCCCCGCCCAGAGACTGTTTGACCAGTACCAGCATCTCCCAGGTGTTTACAAAGCTGTTGGGAACGGCCTCCCAGATGGGTTCAGAGCGGCTGACGATTGTGACGTCATCCAGGCGCGGGAATACTCCGACCAGCCAACGGGCCGACTCCGTATCAAACCTGGGCCTGACTTGCAGGAGCAGTTCCTGATTATCGCGCTCAACCAGCAGAGACATCATTGAGCCGCCGTTCAAGTTGATCTCGCGGGTGAAATCAAGACGGTTTTCGATATCATTGCCGTTGGTTTCAATGACAACGTCGCCAGCCTGCACTTGGGCCTCTGCGGCGGCGGTGTTCTCACCAACCTCTAAAATGACCAAACGCCCCACCGCAACGTCTTTGGGGATCATCAAGACCACAGTGAAGATCAGCAGGGGCAGTATCGCGTTCATGAGCGGTCCGGCGATTAGTACCAGAAAGCGGGTGCCGGTGCCCTTGCCGGCCAGGCTGCGGGGCACGTTGGGGTTGGCCTCTCCAGCCAGACGCACAAACCCGCCGATGGGCGCCCAGTTCACGGAGTACATCATGTCTGCTAGGACCATTGAGCCATCAGCAACGGAGCGTATCTTGCCCTCGTGCTTCAGCAGGTCTTCCTCACCAGGTCGTTCTTCCGGTTCGTCTTCGCCCTTCTCCCGCTTCCGGCTGAGCTCAATAACGCGGGCCACCAAGTTGCCCTGGGCGTCTTCGGCAGAGCTGACTTTCACCTTGAGGCCGCGGCTCAAATCCTGGGGACCGTTGAATCCAACATAGCGAGTTGAACCATCAATCAGAACGTGAGTGTTGCCGGCGTAGACGCCGAAGGCGCGCGGGGGGAAGCCAACGCCAAATTCCAGCACCTTTACGCCCATGGCGCGCGCGGTGGCGAAATGGCCAAACTCGTGGATGACCACCAGGATTATTAGTAGCGGCACCAGGGAGCCGACGGCTATGAGGACTGTTTCCATGCTTACTTTCTATGCAACGCCTTTATCAAAATTGGCCGTTAGATATTATGGCAATCAGGCGGAAGAGGATCTCTGGCCACCGGTCAGTTCAGTTGTTCGTCCTGTTGCCCAACGGTCTGCCGCCAAGAAATCTTCTACTTTGTCTCCGGGCAGAGATTTGTGCTCAGACAGGACTTTTTCAATGATTGCTGGAATCTCCATGAAACCGATCTTTCGGTCCAAGAACGCCTGAACAGCCACTTCATCAGCCGCGCTCAGCACCGCCGGATGAGTCCCACCCTTCTTCCCGGCCGCGATGGCTAGGTCAAAACAAGGGAAGCGTCCCGACTCCAGCGGATCAAACGTCAATGCGTGAGATTTAGTGGTATCCAGCCTCGGAATCATTGTGTTTGGCAATCGTTTCGGATAGAAGAGCGCGTACTGGATGGGTAATCGCATGTCCGGAGGACCCATCTGCGCCTTCACCGAGCCATCGGCAAACTCGACCATTGAATGAATGGTGCTCTGCGGGTGGACCACCACTTCGATCCGCTCCCAGGGAACTTCAAACAACCAGTGCGTTTCAATCACTTCAAACGCCTTATTCATAAGCGTAGCAGAGTCTATCGTTATCTTCTTGCCCATTTGCCAGGTTGGATGCTGCAGGGCCTTTTCCGGCGTCACTGCGGCCATCTCTTCCAGCGGAGTGGTGCGAAATGGCCCACCCGAAGCTGTGATCAACAACCTGAGTATTTCGTTGTCTTCACCCCTCAGGCACTGCCAAATCGCGCTGGGCTCGCTGTCCACCGGGAGGATCTCGCCACCATAACGGGCGGCATATTCTTGGATCAGACCACCAGCCATTACGATCGGTTCTTTGTTTGACAGGGCGACTGATTTTCCGGCCTTGAGAGCGTTCAGCGTTGGCACCAGACCTACGCTGCCCATGAGCGCCACCATCACCTGGTCCACGTTATCCAGGCTCACCATCTCTTCCATGGCGGTGAATTCCGTGCCGGGAAAGGCACCCGTTGGAGGGTTTATACAGCAGACATGCTTGGGGTTGAACTCTTTAACCTGTTCTTTGAAAAGTTCAATGTTGTTGCCCGCAGCTAAGCCAATAACCTCAAATTCCTCCGGGAATGACCGGACGATATCCAAGGTCTGACGACCAATTGATCCAGTGGATCCAAGTACAACGATTCTCTTCATAAAGGGGAAAGTCACCGAAGGGCGTTCGCAGTTTAAGGAACGAACACCGTAACTATCGAATAATAAACAGCCGGCAGGGTGAATAACAGACTATCTAGTCTATCTAACAGCCCACCGTGCCCCGGAATTATACTACCTGCGTCCTTAACGTCGGCTATTCTTTTCAGCTTGGACTCCAACATGTCTCCACACTGGGCCACCACTCCAACCACGGACCCGATCACGGCCAGTTGCCAGGTGGCGATGTCCAGATCAAATACCAAACCCAAGACCAACGCGACTACGACAGCGGAGACAAACCCACCAACGCTCCCTTCCCAGGTCTTGTTCGGGCTGATGCTAGGAGCCATGGACCGTTTGCCCACCGCACTCCCCACCAAATAGGCGCCGGTGTCCACAGCAAAGGTAGTTAGCAGCGCAAAGAGCAGCCACTCGATACCCAGGTTCACCACCACGTCTTCCGGGAGGCCAGAGACCGTAATCTCCCTCAGCATCAAGGCGTGGCTCAGGAGAAAGCCAACGTACATTGGCCCAAGGATCAGGTAGGAAAAGCCAGTTGCGTAGCCTCTAACTCCGGCTGCATCCAGGCTGCGCGGACTACGGTAAAAGGCGATGAACCAAAGAAACGCAGCGAACGAACCGGCAGCGGTGATACCGCCGGAAATAATCAGAAAATTATCGCGACCAGAAGCTGCTTGAGCCCCTGAGAGTAACGCCAGCACCCAGGCAGCGCCCAATACAAAAGGCAATGGGCCAACATTGGGAGGGGTCATCCGGTAGAATTCCCAGATTGCGGCCACGCCAGCCAGCAAGACCAGTGCAGTCAGCCAGGGTGCGCCAAACCAAATTGCCCCCACCAAGACGGGGATTCCAACCAACGCTGTTAGTGACCGCTGGAGCAAGAAGTATGCCTACCTTTGGGAGGTCTGGGCTTCAGGGGTTTCGTCTTCTGGAAATTGGTCTTCCGGGTTAAGCGCACCGTAGCGTCGGCGGCGGCTGCCGAAGGTTTCCAATACCTGGACTAACTCCGCTGCGTCCAAATCCGGCCACAGCGTAGAGGTGTAATGCATTTCACTGTAGGCTGACTGCCACAGCAGGAAGTTGCTGATTCGCTGCTCGCCCCCGGTGCGAATTATCAAGTCTGGATCGGGGCAATGGGCGGTGAACAAGTATTGACTGAAGAGCTCTTCGTCAATGCTATCGGGGTTGATTCCGTCTTTGATGATACGGCGCGCTGCTTCCAGTATCTCGGCGCGGCCACCATAGTCAAAGGCAATATTCAGGGTAATGCGGGTGTTATCCGCAGTTAGACGCTGGGCATCAGCTACGGCGTCTCTGAGGCCTGGGCTAAGGTTTTCTGTTTTTCCAACGTGGACTATGCGCACGTTTTGCTTGTGGAGGTCCTCGGTCTGGCTGGCCACTGCCTCTGAGAACACGTCCATGATGCCATCAACCTCATCCTGGGGGCGGGCCCAGTTTTCGGTTGAGAAGGCATAGAGGGTGACAAACTTAACGCCCCGCGGTGCCAGGGTTTCCAAAATACCCTGAATACGCTGCACGCCGACTTCGTGACCGGCAATACGCGGTAGGTTTTGCTTTTGTGCCCACCGGCCGTTCCCGTCCATGATAAAAGCTACATGTACGGGTACATTTGCAACACCGTCATGGGAGGCGCCGCCGTCAGCGGGCGGATTGGGTGGCATAGACTCAACCTGCACGGCTTTAAACCTGCAGGATCTCCGCCTCTTTGGCGGAACCCGTCTCGTCAATTTTTTTGGTGAAACCGTCGGTTGTCTTTTGCAGTTGGTCCTGGGCACGGCGACCGTCATCCTGGGAAATTGACTTATCTTTTTCCAGTTTCCTCAGGCTCTCCAGGCTATCTCGGCGCACATTTCTGATGGACACCTTTCCATCTTCAATCTTGCGCTTGAGGAGCTTAACCATATCCTGGCGGCGGTCCTGGGTCAGTTGGGGGATGGGCACAGTGATGGTGATGCCATCGTTAGATGGGTTAAAGCCCATCTCTGAAGTCGTCAGGCTTTTTTCAATCTCACGCAACGAGCCAGCGTCCCAGGGCTGGATCATAATGGCCCTGGCATCAGGTACTGAGATAGATGCAATCTGCTTTAAGGGAGTCATATTACCGTAGTAATCGACCTCTACATTCTCAACCATTGCTGATGTGGCCCGACCAGTGCGTAGCTGGGTCAAATCACGATTGAAGGCCTCCATTGAACGATCCATCTTGGTGGATGTATCAGACAGTACAGCCTCGGGGGTTAAATCGGAGTCGTCGCCTTTTGGAGGCATAATCAGTCCCTCCCTGTTATTATTGTGCCCACGGTTTGACCATTAAGTATATTGGCAATGGTGCCGGGTTCAAAGACATTGAAGACTACAATCGGTAGTTTATTATCCATGCACAGAGTCAGAGCCGTTGAATCCATCACGGCCAAACGCATGTTCAGGGCTTCCATATAATCCAAATTGCCAAACCTGACAGCGTCCGAATTCTCATTTGGGTCTGAGTCATAGACTCCGTCAACATTGTTCTTGGCCATCAGAAGGACGTCTGCGCTGATTTCCAGGGCCCTTAGGGCAGACGCGGTGTCAGTGGTCATGTATGGGTTGCCGGTGCCGGCGGCAAAGAGAACAACCCGATGTTTTTCCAAGTGCCTGATGGCCCGGCGGCGGATGTACGGCTCGGCCACGGCCTGCATCTGCAGCGCGCTCTGAGTTCGTACGTCGATGTCAAGTTGTTCCAGACTGTCTTGAAGAGCCAAGGCGTTAATCATGGTGGCCAGCATACCGGCGTAGTCAGCGGTCGCTCGGTCCATACCTCTGGATTCTGCGGCCTCGCCTCGCCAGATGTTGCCACCACCCATAACAACAGCAATCTCTACACCCATCGATGCGGCTTCACCAATCTGTGAAGCCAGGTAGTTAACTGCTTTTGGGTCAATACCAAACGGCGTGTCTCCCTTGAGAGACTCGCCGCTGATCTTTAGCATTACGCGACGGTATTTAGTGTCTGCCATACCTGGTACTGAACTATTCGCCGACGGCTAATCGGGAGAATCGGACCACCTTGATGTTCTCTCCCACCTTGCCGGCCAACTCTTTAACCATCTCGCCAACTGATGAGGAGTTGTTCTTGATGAACGGCTGCAGCATGAGAGTGACCTGAGCCTTGGGGCGGTCGTCGCCTTCTTCTATGTCATCAACGTCTACGTAGACTGGGTCCATGGCCGCGACCTGTAGAGCAATGTCGTGGGCCAGTTTTTGGAATTCTTCAGTCCGGGCAACGAAGTCGGTTTCGCAGCCAAGTTCTACCATGGCTCCAACCCGTCCACCGGTGTGGATGTAGGTCTC
>CAVODA010000043.1:0-5000 GCA_963694265.1 Dehalococcoidia bacterium | reverse complement strand
AGCTGGACATCCTGGTGAACAACGCCGGTATCAGCGGCAGTGGCGAGAAGGATTTCGGTAGCACTGCTGCCTGGGACCAGCTAATGGATATCAATGCTAAAAGCGTGTTCCTGGGCATGAAGCACGCGATTCCTGAGATGGAGAAAATTGGTGGCGGTGCCATCGTAAATATATCTTCGATCTCAGGGATGGTCGGCCAATCCTACGTGCACCCCGGCTACAACGCCTCCAAGGGCGCAGTCAGGTTGGTGACCAAAGCAGCGGCCGTACAACATGCCAAGAGCGGCATCCGTGTGAACTCGGTCCATCCAGGAAGCATGCCAGCGATGCTGACATCAGGTCCCAGAGGCGAGGGCGGAAGCCAGGATGCCCGGATGGCAGCCATCCCCATGGGACGAGAGGGCCAACCCATCGAGGTCGCCAATGCCGTGTTATTCATGGCCTCGGATGAGGCGTCCTACATCACCGGAACTGAACTGATGGTAGACGGTGGATTTACGGCTCGGTAATTCTCGATCAAACGAGCATGGGTGGTGCAATAACACTCGGTTAACTGGTAATCAAACCCTGTCGGAGGAATAACATGCGATTAAACGGAAAAGTGGCCCTGATTTCGGGAGGCGCCCGCGGGATGGGCGCTGAAGAGGCCCGCATCTTCGCCCGGGAGGGCGCCAAGGTGGTCATCGGAGACATTTCGGAAGACGACGGCAAGGCTGTCGAAGCACAGATTGCCGAGGCCGGCGGCCAGGCGCTGTTCATTAGATTGGATGTCACTCAAGAAGCCGATTGGGCCAAAGCAGTCGATCAGGCGGTTTCCAGCTTCGGCAAGTTGGATGTGCTGGTCAACAATGCCGGAATTAGCAGCCGGGCCTTCACAGACGACACAGCCATCGACGCCTGGGACAAAATCATGGAGATCAACTCCAAGGGTGTTTTCCTGGGGACCCGGGCCGCCGTGCCTAAGATGCTAGAGGCCGGTGGTGGGTCCATCGTCAACATCTCTTCTATCATGGGTCTAGTGGGCTCGGCCGGAGGGCACCCCGCCTATAATGCTTCCAAGGGCGCAGTGAGGATCTTCTCGAAGGCCATGGCCGTCCGCCACGGCAAGGACAACATCCGCGTTAACTCGGTGCATCCGGGATTCATGCCGCCCATGGCCTCGGGCGTCGCCTACGACCAGGACCAACGCCGCGGCAGCCTGGATCAAACTCCCTTGGGCCGGGAAGGGCGCATCGAAGAAGTCGCCAACGCCGTGCTATTCCTGGCGTCCGACGAGGCTTCCTACATCACGGGCGCTGAACTGGCAGTCGACGGCGGTTTTACAGCTAAGTAGTTGGACGTAGCCAGAAATTCATTACTCGAAGTACGGAAATCCCCCTTAGTCCCCCTTTATGAAAGGGGGAGACACAAACCAATTAAGCGATGCGGAAACAAAAAGCCCCCATTTCGTAAAGGGGAGTTGGGGGGATTTCGGGATTTGGCTTTAAACCCATTTTCCGGCTTCCACTGCTATCAGAAAGTCTGACACGGTGCGGTTGTACAGGTCTGGCTCTTCCAGGTTGATGGTATGACCAGCTTGTGGGAAGACGGACAGCCCGCAGGACGGAATGTTGCGTTTCATGAATACGGCAGCGTCGACACAGGGAATGTCTTCATCGCCGATCATCACCAGGGTTGGGATCTTAATTTGCTGCAGTTCCTTTTCCAATTGGAAGATGGTCTTTCGCTTCATCTGAACGCCTCTGAAGGTCAAAGAAGATCCCTGGGCAGAGTGCGCTGCCAATCCCGCGTGAAACTTAGCCCAGCCAACCGGGTCTTTGCGCAGGAATTGCAGCCGCTCCGCGCCACGAGCATAGCGATCGGCAAATTTCTCCATCCCCTCAGAGACCATTGACTCGCTCAGCGCTTGCCACGACGCCACCAACCGTTCCCGGTCACCTGGATCAGAGCCAGCGCCCGCCGAGGCTATCACCAGTGACCGGCACATCTCCGGATGCGCTATGGCAAACCCTACGGTCAGTGTGCCACCCATGGAAAGGCCGCCGATGTGAGCCTGCTCGATGCCCAAGTTCTGGAGCAGTCGGCGCAGGTCTTCTACCTGAATGTCTTGGGAATACGCCGCTGGGTCGTCAGGAACCTCCGATGGCAGATACCCCCGGTGGCAATAGGTAATCACCTGGTAGCGCCTGGAGAAGTAATTCACCTGCGGCTCCCAACTGGTGATGTCTCCGGCAAATTCGTGGGCCATCACCAGGGGGTAGCCTTCGCCAGCCACCTGGTAGTGAATCTCAACGCCGTCGGACGAAAAAGTAGGCATGGTAATACTCCGGTTTATCTTGTCCGCTGCCATAAGTCAGGCTCGATTGCAATCCGATGATATGCTGCCTGGCGAAGGCCGTCAATTTGGGGGTTGCCACGCTCCAGTAAACAGGCTAGGCTTCGGCCAATCTCAAGTAGCTGGAGGCAATAATGCTGAACAAAGTGCACCATGTGACCTATGTTGTGGAGAGTATCTCCGATATGGCCGCCTACATGGAAAAGAGTTTTGGTATTAAACCGATCTCAACCGATGAATTCTCCGACCAAGGTTTCAAGTCTATTCTCTTTCGAATCGGAGAGACCATGGTCGACTTCTTTGAGCCGCTGCGCGAGGACACCACCATGGCCCGGCAACTTAAGGCCACCGGCCCGGGAGTGATGCACGTCGCCTGGGGTGTGGACGGCATCGACGCCGCCTTCAAGAGCCTGCAAGACAGCGGCAGCACTATGCGCGGCGATGCACCGGCCGTCAGTCCCTTCGGCTACAAAACCGCGAACATTGAGACCGACAGCTCTCTGGGCATCCACTTCCAACTGGCCGAGGGCGAACCGGAGTAAATCCTCCGATCCCTCTCTCGAGGGGGCTCCATTGAAAAAATTCGCACTGATTGGATGATTAAACGACACAAAAGTCCCCCCTTTCGTAAAGGGGGCTAGGGGGATTTATGGAATACAACGCACTTGGCCGCACCAGACTGAACGTATCTCGCGTCGGATTTGGCGGCGGCGGAATTGGCCAGGTCTGGGGCGAGACGACCCGTGACGAGGCTATAAGAGCGGTCCACAGCGCGCTGGACCTGGGGATAAATTACTTTGATGTTGCTCCGGCCTACGGAAACGGCAAGGCGGAAGAAGCCCTTGGCCTGGCCCTGGAAGGCCGCACTGAAGATGTGATTATTGGAACCAAGGTCAGACTAGCTGCCGAAGACATGGACGACGTTTCCGGTGCCGTACAGCGCTCCATGGAAACCAGCCTCAGGCTACTTAAGCGGGATTCGGTGGACATCCTACACGTGCACAACCGATTTACCGAGAACCGAGGCGACACAACAAACTCACTCTCAGCCGACGACGTTATGGGTCCTGTGTTGGACGCTTACAAGGCCATTCAGCAGTCTGGGAAAGTCCGGTTCATCGGCCTTTCCGCAATGGATCACCACGTGCCAACCATGAACCGGATTATGGATACCGGAGACTGGGATACAGTTCTGGCCTACTACAACCTGCTGAACTGGACTGCCATGAGCCCGCCGCCCACGGGGGTAAAGGTGTTCGATAACGGTCAAAATATCCCTCTGGCCAAGAAACACAACATGGGAGTGATTGGCATTCGCTCCCACGCTGCGGGTGCCCTTTCCGCCGCCGTAGACCGGCCAATACCAGCCGATAACGAATTACTACGCCAGGACGTGGCCAGCGCTGCTCGGCTGGATTTCTTGCTAAACAGCCCGATTGACACACTATCGCAGGCTGCCACGATTTTCTGCCTGATGAACCATGACATCCACACCACCGTCCCTGGCGTAAAGAACCAGGCCGAGACCGAGGAGATGGCCGGTTGCATGGACATGGAACCCATCAACCCAGCCCACATAACTCGACTTAGGGAGCTGTATTACAAAGGGTTCCAAGACTAGCGCCAACTCTTAAACCTTAAACGCGGGGCCAGACCTGTTTTGAGAAATCTTCCATAAGCCCCAACATCTGGTCCAGGTCACTAGTCTGCCGCAGGAAGTCCCAGATCATGGTGGTTACGCCCATATCCTGGTAGCGGCGGATGTCCCCGGCAATCTGATCAGCGTCGCCGACGAACGGCAACCTATCTGCTCTGGCCGCATCTTTGGTCAATTCGAACTGATGCGTGCGGTAAATGGTCTCAATGGTCTTAGGGTCGCGATTAAATCGCTGTGCATATTGGGCCAGGCGGTCCAATCCTGCCTGCAACTCCTCCGGCGTGCCCATGGGGAATGTGGGGTTGGAACCCAGGGGATACCAGCCGTCGGCCAATTCCGCCGCGCGGCGCAGTGCCGGACGACTCTCGCCGCCCACCCAGATCGGCGGATGCGGCTTCTGAACCGGCTTAGGCAGGAAGCTAATGTCGTCAAAGCTGATGTACTTGCCCTCAAAATGTGGGTCATCTTCAGTCCATAGGACTTTAAATGCGCGAATGTATTCGTCCGTTACCGCACCACGTTCTTCAAATGGCGGCAAGCCCAAAGCCTCAAATTCTTCTCGCATCCAACCAACGCCAACACCCACCACCAACCGCCCTCCGGATAGGACGTCTAGGGTCGCCAGGGACTTGGCGGCGATTAGCGGGTTCCGGTGCGGGACGATTAACACGCTGGTAACCAGCCTAATCTTGCTAGTCTGACCGGCAATGTACGACAGCAGGGTTATCTGCTCCATGGACTCGCCCGTTGCCGAACCCGGAAACTCCCCGCCTTCGGTATACGGATACGGCGACGAGATGTTCTTTGGCACCAGGATATGGTCCCCGGTTAGCAGGGCGTCAAAGCCGAATTCCTCCCCTTTTCTGGCAATAATTCCCAGTCTTTCAGGCGTGGCCAACGGCCCTCGCCCCGGCATAGTAAAACCGTATTTCATGGCTAAGTCTCCAGTTTATGTAAAATACCAAATAAAAATCTAATGATGTTAAAGCTAATTACATCGCCTGGCCC
>CAVODA010000042.1:0-8838 GCA_963694265.1 Dehalococcoidia bacterium | reverse complement strand
GCCGCCAAGATTACCCTCCAGGCCTTGATTATCGTGGGGGATGCTGTGGACCCCGGCTTGGACAAAGGCGGAGCCGTTTCGCACCTTTATTCCGCCGATTACACCCACCGTTACCGGAAGGCGGCCAATGGCAACGGAAAAAGCTAGCACCACCGACCGGACGGCCATCATTGCGCTAACCCGCAATGGGGCCAGGATGGCGAGGGCGCTGGCTGGTTCCATCAACGGCGAATTCACGCTGCTCTTGGACCGCCGTTTTCATGAAGAAGGCGACGCTGCTGAGGTCTTTGACCTGCCGCTACGAACGGTTGTAGAACGGGCATTTGCCGAGTATTCCCATCTGATTCTTTTCCTTTCTGCCGGGGCTTCCATCCGGTTGCTGGCGCCACTGTTAAAAAGCAAACAGGTAGACCCGGCGGTGGTCTGTGTTGACGACGCCGGGAGCTTCTGTGTGAGTCTGATTTCCGGCCACGTGGGCGGGGCCGATAAGTTGGCTCAAGACGTAGCACGACACATCGGCGCAACTGCCGTAGTAACATCGGCCTCCCATTCGTCTGGAACCCTGGCAGTTGACCTGTTGGGAAGAGAGTTTGGCTGGCAGATCAAAGCTGATTCCAACTCGGTCACCCGGGCCAGCGCCGCGGTGATCAATGGCCAGCCCATCGGAGTTTGGCAGTCGGCCGGGGAGCCAGACTGGTGGCCCCATGAAACTCCGCTACCAGAGAACATCACGGTGTACCCAGCTTTGGATGATTTGGCAGCTTCAGCATGCGCTGCGGCCCTAATCATAACCGACACGACGGACAACACTGGGCCGTTGGACACCCTGTTGGCTGACAAGATAATCGTGGTCTACCGGCCCAAAAGCTTGGTGATTGGAATGGGTTGTCGCCGGGGAGTCCCCGTAGGTGAACTGGAATCCCTGCTAACTAGCACGTTTGAAAAAAATGGTCTGGCCATTGAATGTCTAGCTGAAATATCATCCGCCGAGATCAAGCGAGGCGAACCCGGTCTGGAACAAGTAGCCGAGCGGCACGGTGTACCATTGACCTTCTACCAGGGTGACGAGTTAAACGAAGTGTTCGAGTCCAATCCCGGTGCGATAACCTCCAAGTCGGAGCGAGCCCGTGGCCTGGTCGGCGTTTGGGGCGTGGCTGAACCGTCTGCGCTTTTAACCTCTGGAGCCAGCGAGCTAGTGGTAACGAGAAGAAATACCCCCAGAGCAACCATCGCTGTCGCCCGGATTAATCACAGCAAAAAATAATCGCAAGCTGCACGAAAATATTTCCACCAAGGAACACAAGTAAATGACCACCGCATCGAGCACCAACTCATCTGGCAACGGCAAGATTCATCTGGTAGGCATTGGCCCCGGGGATCCCCAATACTTAGCTCCAGCCGCGTCTCAGGCAATGGCTGAGAGCGATGTCATTGTTGGCTTCCGGGCCTACATTGACCAGATACAGGATTTGATCACCGGCAAAGAAGTGGTCTCCATGGAACTTGGCCAGGAGTTGGAGCGAGCTGCCGCCGCGGTAGATTCTGCGTACTCCGGCAAGACAGTTGCGGTGGTGTCTTCCGGAGACGCCGGCATATACGGCATGTCCGGTCCGGTGTTCCGAGTGCTCACAGACCGTGATTGGGACGGCCAAACCCCGGAGGTGGTCACTGTGCCTGGTGTATCTGCAATGCAGGCAGCAGCGGCGGTTCTGGGTTCTCCGCTGATGCAGGACTTCTGCGCCATCAGTCTGAGCGACCTACTCACACCTTGGGAGAAGATTCGTAGCCGACTCGAAGCCGCCGGGCAGGGAGACTTTGTTGTTGCCCTCTACAACCCCCGCAGCAAGCGCAGACAGAGCCAGCTACTTGAAGCCAGAGAGATTCTTCTCAAACACCGGCCCAGAGACACTCCCGTTGGTCTTGTTGGTGACGCCTTCAGGCCCGGTCAGCGTGTGAAGCTAACCACCCTGGAAGACCTTGAGAAGGATGCCGATTTCATAGACATGGTAACCATCGTGGTAATCGGAAATTCCACCACTTATATTCACAGCGGCCGGGTGATTACCCCTCGCGGATACGAAGAAAAAACCCGGTCGGCCTAGTCCCAATTGCCACGTAAAACTCTGCAAAACCCAGGATTCCTTGGTATTCACGCCTAGCAATTCTGATTCCCTTGCGATACTCATGCAGAATTAATCAGCTTAATTAATATCACGCAGGTAATCTGAGGGTAGATTAGTATGGTGCTTACCGCCGACGATTCCGTAGGAGGCTTCTCCTTCCAGTTCAAAGCGGCACCAGATCATGTTTGTTCTCCTAAAGAGAAAGATTTTCAGATTCCCCTGAGGATACGGCATTCCGGTCTATTTATTACTCTAGGGAACGACTTCCCAAATCTGGCGCTCCCCTTCTACCGTGTTGATATTAAATTGCCGGACAGACTCGATAGTCTCGGGGGATAGCACCTCGTAATTGGAACGCTGATTACTAAAGTAATCATCTAGACTTTCAATTTCGATCTCAAATGCGATGGTGTCCATCCGGTCTGTAAAATCCGTGTAGATTTTGCCAGTTGTATTGCCATCCCTGGCCCAAGAAGCCCTAACCGACTTAACAACCTCCATGCACTCAGGCACCTTTCCTCGAGCACACTTCCAAACGTTTCGAACCATGTACATTCTTGGTCTCCTCTGAACGCAAGCTTGGGGGACTATACGGTTTACTGATCATCCCGAACTCAGGTCATAAAAAATACGGGGCTAATAGTGGCTATTAAAGCTAAATTTCTAGATGACTTGGGAGGCGCGAAGCAGACCTAACTCTTCAGCAGAAAGACCCAACTGGCCGCCGAGTATCTCCGCGTTGTGCTCGCCTAGCGTGGGGGCCGACTTACTGCCCTCCATGGGATTCTCCCCGTCCATCAGGAAACCAGGACTCGGATATTTGAGACTCCCTGCTTCTGGATGGTCGATCTCTACGAAATAGCCTCGCTCGGCCAGATGGGGTGAGTCCACCACTTGCTGAGGATTCTGGACCAACCCGATGACCAATCCCCGGGCCATGGTCTCCCGCATCAGGTCCAGGTTATTCCAACTGGCCAGCTTTGGGGCCACCAGGCTGTGGAGTTCTTCCCAATTCTCCAGGCGGCTTGGGCGGGTAGCGAATTGGGGATCCAGCAAACCCGGCTCCTCTAGGAACTCGGACCAGGCTTCCATTGGTCGCCCTCCGGTCCCGGCGGTGGTTAAAGTCACTTCGCCGTCTTTGGTGGGCAGGTGCATCCCGTCCATCACATTCCCATCGCTGCCCCCTCGTTTGGGGCTACGGCCTGTGAAAGTGTAGGGATGGATCAAGCCAGAGGGGGTACTAACGGCGGCTTCCATGGTGGACAGGTCTATGTGTTGACCCTTCCCGGACTGCTGGCGTTGGAGTAGTGCAGCCATGATGGCGATGGCTCCGTTTCGGGCGGCGGTGATTTCCATCTGCTCTAGGGTTGTGCCCATGGGAGGGCGATCCGCTGAGCCGGTCACTGCGTTAAGGAAACCTCCCAACGCTTGGACTACCAAGTCGCCGCCCCGGTAGTTACTGTAAGGGCCAGTCTGTCCGAAATACGTAATGGATGAGACGACCAGTCTGGGGTTCGTTTCGCTCAAGACCTGGTATCCCAATCCCAGGCTTTCCAGATGCCCCGGTGGAAAGCTTTCAATCAGAACGTCCGCATCGGCCACCAGTCGCAGCAGCAACTCACGGCCCTGGGGTTGTTCAATGTCTAAAGTGATTCCCTTCTTGTTGGTGTTGAAAGCCAAGAAAATAGTGGAGCCATTGGGGTCGGGAACGCCATTTATGAAAGGCGGCTCCCGGCGCGCTGGATCGCCCCAGTCAGGCGGTTCCACTTTTACGGTATTTGCGCCCTGGTCGGCCAGTAACTTGGCGCAGAAAGCACCCGACAGACTGTGGGCCACTTCCAATACCTTTATATCCGATAAGATGTCCAATTTAGTCGAAACCTCGAAATTTTATAAGGAAGCGCCTGTCTGCTGTACTCGGATTTCCGTCCGTTTTGATGGCTCAGCTTGAGCAATTGCTCCCTAGGGAGGTGTCTCCGTGGGTAGTGGTTGAGTGGAGATTATCCCTTCATTGGACAGGGTTGCGATCTCCTCGTCGGACAATCCGGCAACATCTCGCAAAGTTTCCACATTGTGCTCACCCAGAGCCGCCACATTACGAATGGCAAAGGAAACCCCTGGCATTCGGAAAGGACGGCCAGCATATTTTCGTGGGCCAGCCAGGGGTGCGTTGACGTTCTCAAACTCCTCGATGTAACCCCGTTCTTCGAGGTGAGGGTTCGCCACGAGGTCCTCAGCGGTCAACACCGCGCCTGCGGCAACGCCGTTACTTTGGAGGTGGCTCATTAACTCCTGATCGTCTCGGGTTTGGGTCCAATCTGCCAAAAGATCTCCCAGGTGGTTGCGGTGGTTCCAGCGGCCTTGGGCGGTTTCGAATCGAGGATCGGCTGCCCAGATCGGCTCATCCATGGCCTTTTGTAGCCTCTGCCATTCTTCATCGGTGGACACTGCAATGGCTATCCAACGGTCGGAACCACGACAGGGGAACACGTTGTGGGGCGATTTCCACAGGTGGCCACAGCCCATACGAGAGCGACTGATTCCACGCTGGGTTTCCAGAATAGCGGGGCCGATGGCCGACACGCCGGTTTCCTGCATGGTCAGGTCAATGCGCATGCCTTTACCCGTCTTGTTGCGTTCATACAACGCCAGTAAGAGGGCGTAGGCCACGTTGTTGCCAACCGAGTGGTCCATGTAGTTATTGCTGGCCCGGTAGGACGGACCATCTTCGTAACCTGTGAGGTAAGACATGCCGCAGGTGGCATCTACCGTGCGGGCCCGAGAGCCGGCCCTTCGCCACGGTCCGGTATAGCCATAGGCCGAGGAACTCAAGGTGATGATCCTCGGATTTAGCTTGGCCAGGCTTTCATGATCAAACCCGAACCGCTCCATGGTGCCAGGCCGGAAGTTATCGGTGACGATGTCGCAATTTTGGGCCATCTTGAGGAATGCATCTTTGCCCAGAGGAGCGGTCACATCCATGCAGAGGCTCTGCTTGTTTCGGGTACCAAAGTAGGCCAAGTTGCCGCCTTCGTTCCACCATTCCTGGCTGGGCCGCCCGTCGGGGAACGGCCCGGCCTTGCGGTCTTGGAGATGGGCCAAGCTCTCCACTCGAATTACCTGCGCACCAAGGTCAGCCAGGAAAGAGGTTCCCCAAGGCAGCGCGTGAACCTGCTCCAAGGTGAGGACGCGCACGCCTTCAAGAATTCGATTTTGCGGTATAGCGGCATTCATAAGTTCGTTACCCGTACTCAATCAACGGCCCGAATAGGAAGTCCCACTTCCTATTCGGACGGATAATCTAGCGATGACTATTTCCTGGGAATTGGATGGTTAATGAAACTATTTAGCTGGGGTGCTTGCCAAACATCATCCAGCCGCCACTACTGGGCGTGGTGAAGGCCGCCAGCGCGGTTTCAGCTCGCACTGTGACCTGCCGTGGGCCGGCCGTTCCGCGAAGCTGTTCGATACTGTCGGTATACATGGCGGTGCGGGTACGGCCATTTCCTAGGTTGCCACCGCTGGAGCTGAAGGGATGCGGACCCTCGACTCTAATGTCATCCGCGTAAAAGGCGAAAGAATCCCCCCTCTTTACGCCGTGCCACTGGAAGGCTTCCAGAAAAAACTGGGACATTATGGAGTAACCGTCATAGGGGTTGAAAATATCAACATCCGCCGGACCTAATCCGGCGCCCTCATACATTCTCGCGGCGGCGCGGTCTGTCCAGTCTTCAATCTCGTCCAAATCCGGCTGGGTGGTGCGCTGCGTGAAATTGTGCTGGGAATGGTTGAGTACGTACACGGGTGTCTGCTTCATATCCTTGGCGCGCTCGGCGGTGGTGACCAGGTAGGCAGCGGAAGCATTGACCGGCCTGTCACAATCAAATATTCGGAGCGGATTCAGGATATACCTAGAATTTACGTAATCCTCTTCGGTCAGTTGAACCATTCCACTGGAGGCGTTGTAACCCCAAGGGGTCAGAAGTCCGTTGCGGTGTTGGTTGATCACAAAAGGGGCCACGTCGTCGTGGGTTCCACCGTATTTTAGGCAATATTGATTGTGGGGGAAGATGTTTATGAAATCGTTGCCTCCGTGGTTCCCCCAGGGGAAGGTCCATTGCCGGGCCCCGTCAGCATTGTCCAGCGCGTTCTCGCCGCCGCGGCGATACCTGCCTTCCATGTTTCCTGTCGGGTAAATCACCAAACATGTGGTGCAAAGCCCGTCGGCTACTGCTTGAGCGGCCTGACCCAGCATTTCCCCAATGGTGGGCACCTTGGACGGAGCGTATTTTACGTTGGGCAACTCCATCTGTTTGACAAGCCAATCGCCATTTACCAACGTGAGACCCAATTCAGAGTCGTAGGGCGCGTCGAAGTAGGGCCGCGGCGCCCAGTTGGACGCGGTGCCTCCGCTGCTGCCGGCTATATGACTGTCGCAGCAGATGACCCCATCTATTTGGTCTGGAGTAACTCCTGCGTCTTCCATGGCCAGTTCACAGGCGAGCATGGAGTATGCACCCAGGGTTTGATCCATGGATGTCTCATCCCAACGTCGGTTAACGGGGGAATGACCAACTCCGGCCACCGCCACCTTGCCGCGGTGCTCCCAGACTCCCAGCCCGTCTGTATCTCTTCGCCATTTGTATGGTTGCGTAGCCATCACTCACCTATTTTCATTACATTAGTTTTGGAACGGACCGGCAGTTTAGTCAACCACTTGCCATTCATGGATCAGTTGGTCCGGCCCAACTTCTTCAAAAATCACCTGGACAGCAGCCCCTACTGGGACTTCATAAGGTGGAACTCCTGGAAGGTTGGAGTAAAAATTAACGCTCGTGTCTTCGTCCAGGGTTATTAACGCCAAATTGTAGGGCTGATCAGGCATACGTCTGTTCAGCCGGCCATCCTCGATCACGATGTAGGTAGACACGTGACCTTTGCCTTCCACATCCTTCCATTCCAGCTTCTCAGCGGAGCCGCAGGAAAAGCATGTCTGTTGCGGTGGGTACTGGAGCCTGTCGCAAGCGGTGCAATTTTGCAACGACAGACGCTTCTCGTTGACGGCGTCCCAAAAAGGTTTGCTCAACTCATTGGGAGTCGGGATTATCTTTGGCATTTTCCCTCCTGATTATTCGTTAGATGTTAAGACAGAACCATGGTCTAGTCCAATTGATCCGGGTGTGTGGACTCCATTGGTTGGTTGCTGTTCTTTGATTGGCCTCACCATGTGGGGTACCTACGAAGCCGTACGATTAATTTACCACTCGACTTAATGATTTCCGTACTGATATTACTCTCAAAGCCTTTGTTGGAGGAAGGTCTACCAGACAGGTTTATGTCTGGCACGCACAGCGCTCAAGACATAAATATCTTCACAGCAGTGGGTCGCTAGGCGAATACCGCATCTAAGCCGCAATCAGGAAAGTTCCACTTACTCGATTGAATGACTTTTTTGGCTGAGGTTGACGCGCTCAGAGCGGCGACTTATAGTTCGCGATAATTCACAATTGACCGATTCGGGAAAACCCGACCCAACTGGGTATTCCAGAGATACCAAGGAGACGAACCATGGCTACCAAAAATGCGCACCGGTACGACCCTTCGGATTTGTACGAGGTTCAAGTCCATGATCAGGAATACCTCAATGTGGATGGGGTAACCCGTCAGGTCCGGATTTACCAGCCTGAAGGCCCAGGGCCTTTCCCCATGCTTTTAAGCATTCACGGCGGGGCTTGGACTGATAAAGACCACACTGATTATGAGTCCACCAGCAACCCTTTGGCCGCTACGGGCCTGGTTGTGGCGGCAATTAGCCAGCGGGTTGGCGAAGGATTCCCTTATCCGTTGCAGCTCCAAGACATTCACTATGGCGTCCGTTGGCTCAAAGCCCATGCCGCAGATTTCAATGGTGACCCTGATGCGGTGGGTGGTATCGGATATTCCAGCGGAGGACACACCTTGCCCCTAGCCGCCATGAGGCTAGATGATCCCAGATATTCAGCCTTGCCATTGGAAGGAACATCCCCGGAAGACGCAAAATTCGCCTGGACGATTTCCTGCTGGCCGGTTATTGAACCCTACTTCAGGTATGAGATTGCCAGGGAAAAAGGCAAAACAGACTTGATGGAAAAGCATCATATTTTCTTCCAAGGCGACGAAGCGATGCACGAATCCACCCCCTTGAACGTCATCGAAAGAGGCGAGAATCTGACGCTGTCTCCCGCGTTGGTCATGCACGGTACGGATGACGACGTGATGCCGATTGAAGCGTCGGAGAGATTCGTTGCCGCCTACAACGGGGCCGGCGGGAATGCTCAATTAATCCCCTTCCAAGGAAAGGGCCACGGCTGGGCTAGAGCGGCAGGCCCGGAGGTAGACGAGTTTGTGAAGGTAGCTACGGAGTTCATCGCCAAACAGCTCAGTTAAAGGCTGCATTGCTACCATCCCGCGTTTCAACCAGAAACATAGACCAAAAGCCCTCGACCGATTCATAGTTTTGATTGCGTCACTGATTGCGTTGGCCCTGGCTTGCGATACTTCATCTCTTATAAGTACACCGGAGCTAGCCAGCCATCGCCCACCGCTGCCGCAACCGCCGTCCCGGTTCTCGCTGTACAACCTACCCTTTCTCCTACTATTGAGTCGCCCGGCGGATCTGTTGGCCCAGCCTCGACTCCAGCAGCGACAGTCCCTCCGCAAGACTCCACATCCGCTT
>CAVODA010000041.1:0-8867 GCA_963694265.1 Dehalococcoidia bacterium | reverse complement strand
AACCGGGCCAGGTCTCCGGCAGTGGCGACTCCGCCGGCGCCAGGGACGATGGATTTAATCACCGAGGACTGGCTGAAGATAGCGCTGTAACCGCTGGGGTCAGCGTCGTCTTCCATCTTGTGCATCGGCGAGACCTTGTCTTCCAAGCCTGCCGGCAAACCCACGTGAGTAGTTGTCATTCCCAGTGGCGCTGACAGTTCATCTGCGATGAAGTCCGTGAAACTGCGTCCATCGACACGTCTGATGATCTCGCCAATGACCCAGCCGTAGTTGATGGGATGGTAGGCGAGGGTCTCACCGGGGGTATAGATGGTCGGCGCTTGCTCCATGGCGTGGACCACTTTGGACCAGTCGGGCCAGTCACTCGGTGGTAGGGACTCGGGAGTCTTCGGGAAGCCACCACGGTGGGTCAGGACGTGGTTAATGGTTACTGTCTCCTTGCCAAACTGAGCAAACTCCGGCCAGTGTTTGGACACCGGATCGTCGTAGGAAATCTTGCCCCGTTCTTTAAGCATGTAGAGGCAGGAAGCGGTCAGCGGCTTGGTGGAAGACATCAGCACAAACATGGTCTCGCTGGTCACTGGTTTGCTGTCGCTCACGTTGCCGCCGTGGATGTCCAGCACCAAGTTCCCGTAGCGGTACACCGCCAGTCCAGCTCCCGGGTGTTGGCCATCGTCAATCTGCTTTTGGAAAAGCTGTTTGACCTGTTCCAGCTTTTGGCTGTCCATTGCTACGGCGTCGGGTGCTATCAGTGTGGCCAAGGTATCTCCTCGATTAAGTGCTGCGGGTTTTGGGTCTTCTGCCGGGGCGTGAACTGATTTGGTGCGATCAATCGCCTAGAGCTTCTTCACAACGTCGCCGGGTTTGATCTCGCCGTTCTGAACAACCTTGCAGTTGATGCCGCGCAATTGAAGTTCCTTGCCAACGGCGGAGCTGATGAACTTCAGGGAGTCGATGCCGAACCGGTCAGCGAATTTTGAACAGCCGGTGTGGGGCTGGTCAGTGGCTTCCAGAATGGCCGAGCCTATAGCGATGCGACTGCCGGGGGGCATGTTCGCTGCGCTGAGGTCGAGGTCGGCGAAAAGTTGGTCACCGGCCAGGGGCCAGCGTTCTTTGTCCTGGGCCACCAATTGGGCGACACGGGAGTTCATGATAGTAATCTGCATGTCCGGGTGGGCCTTGCCATCGCCGCTGATGGAGCTGGGCCGGTCCTGCCAGGTGTCGCCCACCAGACCTAACTCTATATTCAAGTCAGCCAGCGTCATGATTTCACGGCCATCTTCTTCCGGCCTACTAACAATCATGTCCAGTACAGACTCATTCTTCGGGGATTTCCGTATTTCACTAATAGCAGCTTCCAAGTCGGCCATGGTCAAGTGCTTAACTTCAGCTTGCATGTTGTAACTCCGTCGTAAGTAACAATCTAGTCAAATTGGAAATGATTGGGGTAGTTTAGCATGGTCCGGTTATGCCCTAAACCTCTATGCGCATCAGCTCCTCGGAGAAGATGATTTTGCCGTCGTACATGGGGGTCATCTCTTCGAAGTGGCGGTCGAAGGGTGTGTCTCTGGATAGGGTGGGGCCCATGTGGACCAGGACCAGTTGTTTGACTCCGGCTTCTTGGGCTAAACGCGCGGCACCGGTGGTGCCGCACTGGCCGTTGGCTTCGTTGTTGCCTTCCATGACTGACTGCTCGTCCCAACACATGCAGACCATCATGTCGGCGTCGCGGGCCAGGTCTCGGACTGACTCGCAGGGCTCGGTGTCGCCGGTGAAGACCACACTGCCCTCCGGGGTGTCCACCCGGTAGGCCAGCGAGTCCAGGTACGGTTGTACGTGGATGGCCTCGGCCGATGTGACGGTCCAGTTCTTGCCCGAGGCCACCTCGCCGACGCCGATGTCTTTGGCGACGGGAGCGGGTGGTATGCGGGGCAGAGTGCCGCCCCGGTTCACGAAGACTTGTTGGCTATAGGGGTGGTTAATGCGGGCCTGCCAGTCGGACTCGAAAGCTCCGCCCACGCCGATAACCTTCTGGGTGATCTCCTCGGTCAGCTTGGGTCCCCAGACGTTCAGCTCGTTGCCCTTGCCGGCGGCTTGATCCCAACGGCAGAGCAGAAAACACGGGTAATCTATGTTGTGGTCAAAGTGGTGGTGGGTGAAGAACAGGTTGTCCACCTGGGTTGGGTAGAGACCGGCCTTGACCAGTTTGTGGGTCGCCGCCGGGCCGCAGTCAAACATCAGCACTTCGTCGCCGATGCGCAGGGCGTGGGCGCTGCCGAACCGATACTCAGTGGGAGTGGGGGTGCCACCTCCCAGAACAAAAACCTCAACCATAGCAATACCTCCGGTTATCTATAGAACTAAACCGCTAGCAAGGCTCCCTCAGCGGGCTGGGACAGTATACCGTAGCCGGTTGATCTCATGGGTTGGCCTAAACCTGGGGTATTATTTCAATCTAGACACAAACTATTGACAAGACGGTCTTCTGAGTGCTAAGATAGCGCAGCGTTCTCAGAAAAGTTTCTGAAGGCGCTATTTTTTTGCCTAAAGACGACAATGTTAAAAGCCACCTCATCTGAGGGGGCTTTTTTGTTGCTTGGCTCATTTGCCTAATGGCTGTTAGGAACGCTAGCCATTCGACAGCGTTTTGCTCAGTGCGACTTAATAATCTTCGTCCACGGGTATCTGGTAGCCGTTGGCCAGGATGTTTGCTTGGCTGGCCACTCCGACAACAGCCAGCAGTTCGCCCAGCATCTCGTCAGTCATGCCCTGTTTGCGGGCGGTGTCGGTATGGCAGCGCAGGCCATACTCGCAGCCGTTGCTGGCGCTGACTGCCACAAAGATCATCTCTTTAACCAACGAGTCCAAGGCCCCTGACGCCATCACTTCTTTGGCGGTTTCCCAGGTGCGTTTTAGCGTCGGCAGGTGGTTGGCGACATGCTTCCAATAGTTATTAACATCGTCGATGCCACGGGTGGCTTTGATGTCGTCGTAGACAGCGCGCACCTCTGGCCCGGCATCGTCATAGTGGACAGGTTTCGATTGGGGCATCGTGACTCCTACTGGGTTGGCGGATGGGCTTAAATCGGGTGGGTGGTGTTAAATCGGATGGGCGAGTGCGACTAAAGGATCTCTGAGAGGTCCTTTAGCTTTTCTACGGACTCGAAGACCAGGCCGTTGATCCCCAAACTGCGTGCGGAGAGGACGTTCTCGAATCGGTCATCAATGAAGATGCACTCGACAGGGTCTATTTGCAGTTCGCCCAGGATGTGTTGGAAATAGTCTGGGTCCGGTTTGAGTAGGCCCATTTCGTTGGATAGGAATAAGCGTTCAAACTCGCCCAATACTTTGAAATTCTTCATGGAATAGGCGATGTGAATCGCGTCGGTATTGGAGGCTAGTATCAGACGGTGGGACAAGCCCAATTCCCCGACGTAGGAAGCCATGGTTTCGTCCTCACTGAGTAACCGGTTCCAGATGCCGATGAATTGGTCGAAGCCGATGTTCACCTGAATCTTGGCGCAGAGGGTCTCTTGAAATTCCTGGGGAGTCAGATGGCCCAGCATGGAGGATTCGACAATTGGGCCGTTTTGGATCTCCGTGGCAACTTCGTCGTAGGTCTGGGGGGACAACTCCGTCAATGGGGCGCAGACCTTGTCCCAGTCCAAATTCACCAGGACACCGCCAAGGTCGAATATTATCGTTGCAGCCATCTAAATCCTAGGGATGTTACGGTTTACGGCTATCTTAGCAGTCTCCGGATTACCCCAACTGCTGCGCCCGCACTGGAGGGGGCGGCCTGGAGCTGAAGAAGAAGAAAACGGAGCTGGAGGCGTACATGCACAGGAAAACGATCAAGCCAACGCGGTAGGTGCCGGTATGGTCAAACAACCAGCCCAAGAATAGGGGCGAGGCGAGCATCCCCACGCTGTAAACGGCAGTGATGATGCCGATGATGGTGGCGAAGTTGCGCCGACCGTAATACTGGCCCATCAGCACCCAGTTCAGAGTGGTGGCACCTTCCAGGAGGGCGATGCCGGCCACGAACGCGTAGACCGACCACCCGGAGTCTACGAAGACCAGTATGGATAAACCCAGCGTGCCAAAGGCCATGCCCATTGACAGCACATAACGGGTTTGAAGTTCCGAATTGTACAGACCAAAGAACAGCCTGGCCGGAATTGCGATGAAGAATAACAAGGCCACGAGATCGGCTCCAGACTGCTCACTGAGACCCTTCCAGGCCATGATCGGTATGGCGTGGACCAACAATCCGCTGGTGACGGATATGCGGAGGGAACTGCCGGTGAGCATCAACCAAAACGTGGTCGTTTTGATGGCCTCTTTCACGCCAAAATCACTTTCGGAGACCCGAGCCCTGGCGACGGCCGACGTTGGTAGGTCTGGCGCTTCGGGCGACTGGTTAATGTCGATGCCGACGCTTTCCGGCGAACGCTTGATGAAGAAGGACGTGGGTATGGACAAGACAACCACGAAGATACCGGCGTAGAGCAGCACAGTTCGCCAGCCCAAGGCTTCAATCCCCCGGGACAGCAGTGGCACCATGAAGGCACCGCCGATTGTGTATGAGGTGATGACTAGGGTCATGGCAACGGCCTTGCGCTTGATGAACCACCGGTTGATTACGGCGAGGAAGGTCTGGCCGAAGCTGGTGTTGTTGCCCACCGCCACCAAGCCAATGAAAACAGCCAGGAAGATCCAATAGGTATGAACCACGGATAAGATGGCCAATCCGCCGCCGACCATTAACCCGCCAAAGATTATGATCGGTCTGGAGTCGAACTTATCCACGATCCAGCCGGTGATGGGCCCAGCGATGCCAGCCTCGCCTCTGGATAGAGCAAAGATCAATGAGGTGGAGGCGCTGCTGAGTTCCAGGTCTCTCTGGATGTGCAGGAAGAAGACCGGGAAGCCGTAGACAAAGATACTGCCACAGAAAGCCGCCAGGAAAGAACAAGCGCCCACTACCTTCCAACCAGGGTAGGCAAGTGTTTGCTTCAGCTTGGCGACGGTGGACACTGAGTCGGTGTTTGGCGTTTCAGAAGTGGACACGCGAAACAATGTAACATAAAATCAAATACTAACCTAGTATTAATATCTTTATAATAGATATTAATTGAGCCAACGCGTCGATTCTTACCGGAAGACGGGTACTGGCCGAGACAAACCAGAGACCCCGGTCATTTGACCGGGGTCTCTTGGGTTTTCCGCTGGTTGTTGTCTGCCCAATTACCCGCCCGGGTCGTTGATGCCTCCTGTGCCGGGAACGCTGGCTGTCGCCGATGGCACGCCCCTGGCGTACATCACGGTGCCCAACACTCCTGGTTGCGTGCGGAGAAACCGCCGTGACAAGTCCGACTAGCATCAACCTAACACCTACGCCAATCGCTGATGCCGCAACTACTGTTCCTGCTGTTGATAGCACGGCAGAACCCACAGCTACTCCACTGCCGGCGATGATCGAGATTGCGTCAACCCTGGTTCGGGGAACTGGAGAGACCGAACAGGCTAAGACTTTTGCGCCGGCTACTCGCGTTCCTGACCAGCCGGGTGGCCGGACCGGGTCGAACGGCGGGCACGATGCCACGATCGGTACGGAATCCGTTGACTCGAGGGTCATGTGGTCGTTCAACGGAGTGGAATGGACGCCCAACGGCGTTGCTCCCAGTTGCTCTGAACCCCTTGGCTTACAGACGCCGGTAGATATGAGCATTGTTACTTCGGCTCTGTGGCCCGGCCAGCAGCGCGGGGCGTACGTGGCCCATGGCGGGTTTAGGTTTGATAACAACTTGGACAACAATGTGATTGTCCGGGTGCCTATCGGCTCACACCTTGTTCAGGCGGCCAATTACGATGAGAGCGGACAGGCTCAATACCTGCTGTTCTTCACTGCACCGTGCGGGTTCTTCTACCGATTTGACCATGTGCTGGAAGTCTCTTCGGAGTTGGCTGAGGCTCTGAAAGACATTCCGGCTGCTGGGGCAGGAGACAGCCGAACCACGTACCTAGACCCGCCGCTGTGGCTTGAACAAGGCGATATCGTCGGCACGGCGGTGGGTATCTCCCCAACCAATATCTTTGTCGACTTTGGTCTGTACGATGTTCGGCAGCCCAATAACGTAGTGCCGGACCCGGCCTGGGCCGAGTTGTTTGCTGGGGATAAAGAGTTTGGACACTACGGCGTTTGTTTCTTCGACTACCTGCCGGGGACCGACGGCGAAATCATGCGGTCACTGCCGACCGGCAAAGAAGGGCGAAACTCAGATTATTGTGATTAGCCAGGGCTGCTAGTCGCAGGACTCCCGCCAGGCGTCCACATCCAAGTTCTTCTTTAACGAGTTGAAGCCTAAAGCTATGGCCTCTGGACAAAACTCATCTGCATCCAGACTGTATTCAACGTTGAAGACCGCCTTGCCGGCATCGATGAACGGCTGCAGGGTCTCGCACTCTTGGAACTGGAAGCATTCCTCGTTGAGCGTCCAGTCAAAATACTGGACCAACTCCGGGGCCTGATCCATGTCATTCTTGAGGCCAATGGAAAGCCCGCGCTCGTGGGCGGTCTCCGCCAGCCAGATGTTGAATTCACGCTGGTCGTTGGCGGTCAGGTCAAACCCGGTGTCATTCAAGTAGCCATCCACATTGTCTGGCTCTATGCCGTCGAACCCCTTGTTCTTGCAGGCGATCATCCGGTCTTCCATGATTGGGGCCAGTACATCAAGACGGCGGATGTCCAACCAGAGTTCACCCTCCCAGCCGTCCAGGTTCTTGCCGATGATTTTCTCGGGGAACTTGGCTGCATCCGGCCGCCAGTCCTCCCATCCGCCCGCGTTCATATAGCAGATCACTATGCGCCCTTCGTCGTGCAAGGCCGACACCGTGGCGGCGTCGTTGTCGAACAGGTCGATGTCGTACATCTCAACGTCAAATGACCGGTCAATGGGTAGTCCGTTCAGCTGCCACTGCCAATTCGTTCGCGGCGCTGGTTGCCAGACGTCAGTATCTGTTGTGGTGGCCGATACTATTGGAGCAGCAGTTGCGGGGCTGGGCACAGAAGTAGCCGATTCCGACTGGGAGCACCCCAGCATAAGGATTGCAGCCAGCATCAGAAACAATGACAAAGATCTTTTAAGCATGACTAGGATTTTAGCGGCATAGCCGTGGCCGTGTTTGTCTGGGTCGGTCTTTTTGTGTAATATCCCCGCACAGAGTCCCAGTCCCAGTTCAAATTTTGACCGTTTAATTAAGGAGTCTCCATGGCCTATCAGATGTATGTTTCGCTACAGGGTGACAACCGGATTGTCAGGTTTGTGATGGACCCGGACACCGGGGCCTTGGAGAGCCGAGGCGCGGTGGAAGTCTCCGGTGGGCCAGCGCCGATGACCTTTAACCCATCACGCACCACGTTGTACGTTGGTCGGCGGGACGGTCTTGAACTATCCAGCTACGACATTGACCAAAAGACCGGCGACCTGACGCCCAGTGGGAGTGTGGGGCTGGGCGGAGAGCCCTGTTATCTGTCCACCGATCACACGGGGAAATACGTGCTCTCGGCCTACTACCAGGTTGGTCACTGCGCCGTGCACCCCATTGACGGCTCCGGCGCGGTGGGGGCGGAAGCCACCGAGTGGCTGGAGACTGGCTCCGGAGCGCACTGTTTTCAGACTGACCCGTCCAACAGGTATGCGTTCTTGCCCCACATAGCCAATGGGTCTGGTGGGATTGCCCGTCTGCCCACGGACCGGCAGCAGGCGGTTAACGCCATCTACCAATACAAGTTTGACGCCGCCACTGGCCGTCTGACGCCCAATGACCCGCTGGTAATCCCCCAGGATGATGAGATTGGCCCGCGCCATTACCGGTTCCACCCCAGTAAGGATCTGGTTTACGTGTCGAACGAGCAGGGCGGCAGCGTCACCGTGTACGCGCTGGACACTGGCAAAGGCACGTTGACGGCCAAGCAGACCATCACCACATTGCCGGCAGATTACGTTGGCCATATCTCCTGCTCTCAGATACAGGTGCACCCACAGGGTACTCATCTGTACGTTGGCAACCGAGGGCACAACAGCATCGCCTCATTTTCCATCGATGCGGCAACCGGGATGCTGACGGACACGGGCTGGGAAGCGGTGGACCCGATCCCCCGCGCGTTTAGCCTGGACCCCACCGGCAATTTCCTGTTTGTGACCGGATTGGACACAGGCAACCTGATTACCTTCCGCGTGGACCAGCAGTCAGGAGGGCTGACCCGCTTGGCCAGCCAGTCGGTTGGCAGCCTGCCGATGTGGGTGCTGATTGCCAACCTACCTGACTAATCTTCGGGTGGGTACGAGTGTTGGCCTCAGATCTGGCTAACTAACCATCAGGCAGGCACGAAAAACCTAACTGGCCGGTTGGGTGGTCTCGCCGAACTTGTCCCAGTGGATAATCTCGTCGAATGACCTGCGAGGTGTTCCGGCGGGCTTGGGGATGTCGGCGCGGTATCCAAAGGCCAGAATCGTAATTAGGTCCATCTTCTCCGGGATGTTTAGTAGCTCTTTGACGGCAACTATCTGGTCGTCGTCGCGCACGCCCACAAAGCACATTCCCACGCCCTCTGACCAGGCCATCAACTCCATGTTTTGCAGTGCCCTGCCGGCGTCCAGTTGCGGCCTAGGCGCGTCGTCCATCACCACGGCGATGGCCAAGGGCGCTGTCCCAACGAACGGGCCCTGCTTGCAGATACCGCCCAGCTTTCCCAGGACATCGCGGTCTTGAATGGCAATGAAATACCACTTTTGGGTGTTGCTGGAACTGGGCGACCAACGCGCGCACTGCAGAATCTTCTTGAGCAGGTCTTGAGGTAT
>CAVODA010000040.1:0-8932 GCA_963694265.1 Dehalococcoidia bacterium | reverse complement strand
ACGTTGTCGGCGATCATTGGAGCCACTTTCTGGTTGCCGACTACCAGTGGTGCCATCCAGTTCCGAAGTTCCTTAATGGTTGGCGTTTTTGTTTCCCAGGTGGGAATCAGAGACTCCATAGGGTGCCAGCTCTTCTCGCCTCGAAAGCGGATCATAACCACGCCACCGGCCTCAACCACCGCCAAGGCCCCTCCGACCATGTCCCAGAGCCTAGGAGCGCCAAACATGGCATATTGCAGCACACCCCGGGCCGTCATCGCCAGTTCGTAGGCGATGCTGCCGGTGGTGCGTACCTCGCCCGCCTTCCCGGCCAGCTTGCCGGTGAAACCCTGACCAACGCCAAAGTACCCTGGAACACCAATCAACCTGCTGGGTACTGGCTCGTCAGACACATAGACTGAAACCGGCTCGTCGTCGGCAAAACAGCCGCCGCCCTTGTGGCAATGCAGCACAAACCCGCCCTCGGTTTGGCTTCCGGAGTTGGCATGGGAACTGGGCCAGGGAATGAACAGGGCGGCGGCAATGGGCCAGCCCTTATACAAAACGCCAATGGACGATGCGAAAACGGGCAATCCGTTCATATAGTTGGTGGTGCCGTCCAACGGGTCCAACACCCAGAGGATGTCTTTGGCCAACTCCTCGGACTCTTTCTCTTCTTTTGTACCTTCTTCTCCCAGCACTCCGTGGTCGGGAAACCGTTTGGCGATCTCCGCGATCAAATACTCCTGGGTTTCTTTGTCGGCAGCAGTGACTGGGTCGCGTTCGTGCTCGTCCTTGAATTCAACCTTAATCTGCTGCCCAAAATGGCCCGCCAAAATCTTTCCAGCACCGCGGGCGATCTCCACCGCAAACTGCTCTATTTCCTCGGATAAAGCGTCTTCCCAGAGCTGCGTTTTGGCTTCCATATGATTCGGTTTCCAGTCTCAATTTCGCCACTGGTTACGCACGGGGCGATGGATTTCGAGTATAGCATGGGCCAGATACAGGTCTCAGCCTGATATAATCTGCGTTGCTGCCCACAGTCGGCAGACTTCATTTGACTGAACAACCCTCAAATCAGGGGTTACGAGGAACAAACATGGACCTGGGACTAAAAGACAAGGTAGCCATAATCGGCGGCGCCAGTAAAGGTCTGGGCCGGGCCTCCGCTCAAACTCTGGCCGAAGAGGGCGCAAAAGTAACCATCTGTAGCCGGACCAGCGCCGATCTGGAGCAGGCCGCCAAAGAGATTCGCGAGTCTACCGGCTCTGAGGTAATGACCTACGCTGCCGACCTGGACAAGTTGGAGTCGATCACCGGATTGATTGAGGCCACAGTTGCTCAGTTTGGTGGTCTGGATATCCTGGTGAACAACTCCGGTGGACCGCCTCTGGCCCGTTCTGTGGACGCCACCGAGG
Source organism: Dehalococcoidia bacterium (assembly GCA_963694265.1). Lineage (GTDB taxonomy): Bacteria > Chloroflexota > Dehalococcoidia > Lucifugimonadales > UBA3495 > UBA9611. The sequence continues at coordinate 7,535 of CAVODA010000040.1, read as the reverse complement.
AACAATGGGAGATTGCGGTACACCGCTCTCTAATTTTCTTCGGCCGCATGTGCCGGGAGAGCGTCCCTTATCTGAGGGAACGGGGCGGCGGACGTATCATCAACATCCTAGCGAGCACGGTCTACAATCCAATTCCCAACCTGGCCCTCTCCGGTGCCACCCGCATGGGAGTGGTCGCCTATTCTAAGAGCTTGGCCGACGAGGTCGGACGAGACGGAATTCTGGTGAACAACGTTTGCCCCGGTTCCATCATGAGCGAGCGCATGCTCTCCAACGTTACTTCCCGGGCCAATGAACTGGGAATTAGCGTGGAAGATGCCCTGGGCCTACGCGCTAAAGATACTGCCGTTGGCCGAGTTGGCGAGCCGGTAGAATTGGCCAACCTGGTGGCGTTCCTAGCCTCCGACAAATCCACTTACATCACTGGCACGACCATCCTGGTGGACGGCGGTCTCGTCCGCTCGGTGATGTAAGGAACTGGTAACGACTAACAAAATCATTCGACAGGTCCGATAAATCGAGACTCTCGACCTACGATCGGAGCTCAGAACGAGCGGGAAAGGGTTTAAAATTCCTGCACCGCTCGTGGTGAACCTGATCTGTCAGGCACGGATATAAATGGTATTTGAACGTAGACATGCACAGGAACCGACCGACGCTTCTGGTTTCTTGGACCGGGGCAACCGGTACAGCCGTAACGGCGTGTACCACAAGGCCATTGACGACTACAACAAGGCGATCGAGTTGGAGCCGGAGATGGCCGAGGCCTTCTACCACCGGGGTTGTTCCTGGTACGAGGTGGGCAAAAACGAGGACTCCCTCGCCGACCTGACACACGCGATAGAGTTGGACCCATTGGCCGATTCTTATTACGGACAGCGTGCCATCGTCTACATATTTGAAGACAAACTAGACCTTGCGGAGGCCGACGAAGAAGTCTGTCAGGAATTGCGTCTCCGGGCACAGGAAAATAAAGCGGCCCAGTAATTTGGGTAAAAATTAAGGCGCAGACCATGTAGGGGCGTCCAACCAATCCCGTTGTCGTAGCCATGCCGGTGTTTAGACCGAACATTGTTGCGGCGAACCTGTGCGGGTCGAAAACCCGCCCCTACACAAATGTATCTCCGCCCTGGCTGTTCATGACGAGAAACCGTTCGTTGGTTCTTGCCACCCCCATGAACTCACATGGGAACACTCCTCTCGTAGGGGCAGGTTTATAACCTGCCCTTTTTATCGTCAAACCAATTCCGTTGTTTCGGTCATGCCTGCCTACAGACCAAATATGGTTGCAGCAACCTGGGCGGGTTAGAAATCCGCCCTTACACGGGAAGAGCGAAAAATACTTTTTACCCTTTCTGCATCAGAATAATTAGACTAACTTTTAGTTAGTGTTGCTCGGGTGATTACGGTTCATAAAGAATGAACCCAGCGGGGAATAACCAAGGAGAAACACAACAAAATGACAACGGCTAATAAGACTGGAAGCACCGAAAACATTGGGGGCTCCGGTCAGGGTTACAGGTTTGAGCGGTTCCAGAGGGGAGCCATGCTCAGCGGCATGAGATTCAGCAAGAGCGCACCCAAAGCCGGGAACCAAATACCCGACTTTAAACTTGAAACGCTGGACGGCGGGACGTTTTTATCCGACGACATCAAGGAGTCGGGACCAGCGTTGCTGGTGTTCGGTTCCTTGACCTGTCCGATGACTGATAGCTCGGCCCCCGGTATCAACGAGCTGTACAAAAAGTACGGTGATCGAGTCCGGTTCGTGCTGGTGGCGGTCAGAGAAGCCCATCCGGGTTCAGCCGCACCTCAACCGCAGACCTATGAGGAAAAATTCGAGCACGCCAAGGCAGTGCGAGACCTGCACGGTCACAAATTTGAAGTGGCAGTGGACGACATAAACGGCACGCTCCACCGGGCGCTGAGCACCAAGCCCAACTCCGCCTATATCATCGACAAAGATGGCAAGATTGTCTTCCGCGCCCAGTGGGCCAGTGAGACAGGAGCACTCGCCAAAGCTTTGGGCGAAGTGGCATATGGAAAGTCGCCTCGCCGATCTCAGAGCAACGGCACTATGGGAGCGATCATTCGCATGTTCCGGTATCTTCCCCCAGTCTTGGACCGCGCCGGCAGCGGGGCTTGGCGGGATATGTCGCGGGCCATGCCTCCGGTTGCCATGTCCGGTTCCGCCCTCAAGACGATGGGTGTAGGCCGCAGGAAGCACTAAGCTGGGAGCTTCCAACCCTCGGGTATCAGCAACTAAAAAGGGCGTCCCGATAACATCGGGACGCCCTTTTTGATTTGCGTTTGTTTAGCTTTACGAAGCTAGTTTGAAGAACGGCACGGAAATTTGCGGTGTGGCTTGCTGGAAGGTCACTTCCACAGCCATGCCGATGCTGACATCTTTAGGGTCGCATTCCACTATGTTGGTGAACATGCGCACTCCCTCTTCAAGTTCCACCAAGGCCAGCACGTACGGGCCGGTGTCAAAGCCCATGGTCCGGTTCTGGTTGGTTACAGTGTAGGTCCAGACGGTGCCCCTTCCGGTGGAGGGGAACCACTTGATCTCACTTGACCAGCAGTTGGCGCAGATACCTCGCGGGTACCACTGGAACTCGTTGCAGCTATCACACTTCTGGATCAGCAACGTGCCACGGCGCGCCATGTCCCAGAAGGTCTTAGTCTCGCCGTTAATCGTGGGCAGGGGTTTGTTGTAAGTTGTCATGATCTAATCCCTCGCCAGGATGACTGTGCCGCCACTATGACGGGAGCCCAAGGCCCCGCCAGTGCCGTGGCACAGCGCTAATTTGCAATTTGGTACCTGACGTTCCGTACCATCAAACTGGCCCCGTAGCTGTCTTGTGGCTTCCAGCAAGAGGAAAAGCCCTCGCATACCGGGGTGGTTGGAAGACAGTCCACCGCCATCGGTGTTGATGGGCAGCTCGCCGCCCAGACCGATGCGTCCATTGAGCACGAACTGGCCGCCCTCACCCTTCTCGCAGAACCCCAGATCTTCCAGGGTTTCGATCACGGTGATGGTGAATGAGTCGTAGATCATGGCCATGTCGATGTCTTTCTGGGTGACACCGGCCATCTCGAAGGCTGGCACGTGGCTCTGCTTGGCTGCGATGTACATCAGGTCACGTTTGCCGGCACCCTGATGAGCCACTGCCTCTCCCGCTCCCAGAATCCAAACCGGCTTCTGTTTGCAGTTCCGGGCCAGTTCCGGCGAGGCTACCACCACTGCGCCGCCGCCGTCAGTGATGACACAGCAGTCGTTGCGGTGCAGAGGAGTTGATACCACCGGAGAACGCAACACGTCCTCCACGGTAATCGGGTCGCGGAACAACGCCTCAGGGTTCAGTGAGGCGTGTCGGCGCATGGTCACGGCAACCTCAGCCAACTGCTCGGAGGTTGTTCCGTACAGGTGCATGTGGCGCTGGGCGATCATGGCGTAGAGGCCAACCGTTGTTAGGCCGTAGAGTTCTTCAAAGCTATCCGGAGACGGGTCCAACCGAGGATGACCTTGACGGCTGATGCCACCGGTTCCCACCGACACCCCACCAGAACGGGCTTGGGTGGCGTAGGTGATGACGGCGCAATTGATGCGTCCGGCATGGATGGCGTTCAACGCGTGGGATAGGTGGAACTCAAAGGAACCGCCGCCCACGGTGGTGTTGTCCACCATCTTGGGGTACAGATTCAGGTAGTCGGCCAGGTTCAGGCCGCTGCTGCGGACCGACATTGAGGCGCAGAATAGGCCATCAACATCTTTCTTTTCCAGTCCGGCATCTTCCAGAGCTTTCTGAATGCTCTCGGCCTGAATCTGAAGTTCGCTCTTGTCCGGTGCGTACCGGGTGATGTGCTCGTGCACGCCGACAATCGCGGCTGCACGTCTCAGGTCTACCATTGGTTGGAACCCTCCCTTTCGGAGTGTTTTTGTTTTTACTAAGTCTAGTCATACTCCGCTCCCAAATAGGATCGGAGAACCACAATGCCGTCGGTCAGAACGGCTCAAAATGAAACGCCGCTGCGCGGCCTAGCCGCCGTAGTTTAGGTTGTGCTCGCGCATTAGGATCGTTTAGTCCTCAGCGTTAACACCTGCTTCCAAGACCTCTCCCAAGAAGGGAGTGTGGTCACCCTGGTCTTGTTGACCAACTACTTTTCACTCCCACCATGCAGGAGAACCGGTGAACAATGCGCATCCAGTCTCGGTACCAGCAGTGAAGGCTTGTCCGCCTATCGAATCACCCTCACGCTCGTGGGACTTGAAAAAGTTAAATACCAGGTCTAGTTGGTCTTTGCCGATCACGTTGACCGCTAAAACGCCGATGTCGGTGATGTGGGAGTGGGCACCGGAGTCGCCCTTAACGCCAACGGCCACCAAAGGCGGGGCAAAATATGTCTAGGTGAGCCAGTTCACAGTGGCGGCGCTAACTTCCTTGCCGTCCTTGCTCTTGCTGGTCAGCACGTACATCCCGTAGGGAATCATGCGTAAAGCTGACTTCTTGGCATCCTCGTCGATAATGGACCTCCAAATAGTTTCAAATAAACAAGTCAATTTTGTTGGAATACGCGGGAACACGCGTAAAAATGCGCTGGCAAATATTGGCCCCATTATCGCCGAGCGCAGATAGGAACACAAGACTGGAATATTTGTGCCATCCACAATGAAGCCCCCGGAAAAACCGGGGGCTTTTTATTGCTGTAGTGAAACGCTCGGAGAGACAACTCCACTCTACTGGATGCTGAACTCTTCTACCATGCCCAGAGCGAAGTGGGGCGCTCCGGTGTTGGGGTCTTCCACGAAACAGAGGAACGCGTAGTTACCTGGAGTGAAATCGATTCTAAACGTGCCACTCCCTCCTGGGACGACGGACTGAAAACCTCCTAGAGCTTCACCCGGAGGAGGTCCGGGAGGAGCGTCAGGAGCGAAGGCGCCCACAAAATCCATCGCGGTGGAGTTTGGTACCAACCGGACCAGGAATGCTTCGTGGTCTTGTTAGCCTTTATTAAATACGGCGACGTTCTGGAGATCGGCTGAGATAGGCTCTGAAATCCCAAATCCGAAATCTACCAGACCAACAGATACTCTGGAATCAGGTTGATCGGCCACTGGTGCAGACGACTCGATTACGGTAATGGGCTTGATCATTCCAAGCGCCATGTGAGGTACGCCCTCAGCATTGGGGATGAAGCACACGATGAGATAATCGCCGGCAGTCATGTTCAAGGTCGTGGTGCCGGTGGCACCTGGGCCTATCGGCCCCACTCCTCCCGCCGCTGTAACACCCGGAGGAGGCGATCCGGCCTCACCTGAAAGCAACCCCTGCAATCAAGTCTCCGGTGGCCATACCTTCTGGCACGGTAATCAATTGTTGATGATGCACTCACGTCCAGTATTGGTCATCACAATCTCTGTCATACCCGCGGAAATGAATTGAGGACCGCCAAAAGCGTAGTCCGACGCCGTATAGGAAACCTGGTTAATTTGCGGTCTCTGGTGTTGGATCACTTCTGCATTCAGCAATCAAAAAGACCAGTGCCATCAATGCGGATATTAAAATCAGTGGTCGTTTCATCCTATTCTCCCCTGTTTATTGAAATACTCCTTATGTTTAGACGAATGCAATTGCCTTCGTCATTAACATTTCTAATAACGGGACCCAGTTAATATCGTCAAAAGTCTAATGGCTGTGCAGGCGTGAATTAAGGCTATTATGAAAGTTTTCTCAATCGGTTTTTTACCGCGTGATGTTTAAAAATATCCGGTAAATTGACTGGTTTGCCAGACCTTCCATCAACATCTTGTTACCGCTATAGTATTGCCGCACAATCATGCCTCCCAACCGGTTTGTGGGTTTACGGTGGGTTTACGTCAGTGGGGCTTGATCATCCAATTTGGTCTGTAAACGAGAGGCTTATAGTGGCATCAACAATAGCGATTCTGGGAGGAACCGGACCGGAGGGCAAAGGGTTGGCCCTACGACTAGCCATGGGTGGAGAAGCGCCCGTCATTGGGTCTAGGGACGCGGCCCGGGGCGCAACTGCCGCAGAGGAGCTGGCCCAGACCGTGCCCGGAGTGGTGATTAACGGCTCCGACAACGCCGGCGCGGTGGCCGCTGCAGATGTGGTATTTCTGGCCTTCCCGTATGAGGGCCAAAGGCCCGTCTTAGAAGACTTGGGCCAGGCACTAAAGGGCAAGATCGTTGTCAGTGTGATTGCGCCCATGAAGTTTGAGCGCGGCAAGGGCGCCAGCGCGGTTGAAGTAGAGGCCGGGTCGGCGGCTGAAGAAGCTCAGGAGATGCTGCCAGACTCCCAGGTTGTGGCGGCATTTCAGAACGCCAGCGCCGAGGAATTACTCAATCCGGAAGCGATCATGGAGGGAGACGTTGTAGTCTGCTCCGACCATTCCGAAGCCAAGAAGCTGGTAATGGGCCTGGCTGACAAGATCAAGAATCTGCGAGGCGTGGACGGGGGCAGCCTGGCCAATTCCAAATACGTGGAGCAGATAACCCCGCTGCTGGTGAATATCAACCGAATCTACAAGATCCACGCCAGCATCAAGATCGTCGGCATAGATTAATCAAGAAAACAGCAAGAATTATTATTAAGGGGAGAGAACATGCCTAGAGTAGTGATCGATCTCAATACTGAAAGTGGCCTGGCGGCCGTGAAGGGCCAATGGAAGTTCGCCCAGGGTCTGGTGCCTGGAGAGCCCAACGAGGGACTGGTCTCCCAACTTGAGGGGTCGCCGGCGCGCCTGGTTGAATATGACGACTCCAGTTGGGAGGTCTGCACTGACCTGGCCAAGTGGATCACCCACGGATTCTCTTTTGTCTGGTACCGCATCAATGTGACGTTTCCCGAGACGGTGGAGGGTTACCCAACCGCCGGAGTGCGGGTCCAATTTGAGACGTGCATCGACGACTATGGAGAGCTTTGGATCGATGGGGCTTGCGACCGTCACCGGGGCGCGGTACAGGGATTCAACGTGCCCCAGCGGGTGTTGATGACAGAAGAGGTCACGCCGGGCGAGCAACACACTATCGCGCTGTTGGCCGCCAACGGGCCAATGGCTGCTCCGGGTGGAGCGGTCTTTGTGCGCTACGCCAACTTGGCCTTTGAGTGGCGCGAACCAGGGTACTAAGCCCGCGCGTCAGCCTCAAGTGCATGGGTTAGAAAATCAGACTAGCGGAGTCTTTGCGGTGGTGACGGACGGGGATCTTCGTCCTCGTCGTCATCATCGTCCTCGTCGTATCCTAGAACTCTATCTGAAGGCTCAAAACCCATTGCTTCAAGGTCAATACGTAACTTGCGACAGAAGATTTCGGCGCTCTCGTTGACTGGCAACGTGATCTCCACCATCCCGTCGGCCACCTTCTGGATGGAACCGGGGTCTTCTTTCGTGAGTTCGACTCGTACCGACTCGCGGTGTATCCCCAAGGCGTCAGTCACCTCAAAGATAGCCGCCATGTCTTCCATACCAATTAGCTCTTCAGCCATCACCCCTCTCTATTAATAGTTTTTCG